>NZ_JAJEQN010000030.1:0-48598 GCF_020687335.1 Anthropogastromicrobium aceti | reverse complement strand
GTGTAAGTCCGGTTCGGAGGGGAGTTCTCGGAAACCTACCATAGCAATATGGCAAGGCGCCGGGTTCTTACCCTACTTGTAACTTCGGTGGCTCCCGTTCCAATGGCTGCAATGATGGGCAAAGAATGGGGCGGTATGGGACAGAATTACCTCCGATCCCTGCTGGCACTGGGCTTTCAGGCGTTTCTCATTATCGTCTGCGTGGCAATTTATGCTGTGCTGGTGCAGAACATCGCTCTGGAAGATGACATCATCATGGCAATCTGGAGCTGCGTGGGCTACACTGTACTGCTATGTTTTACGCTGTTCAAAACCGGCAGTCTCGCCAAATCAGTCTTTCAGGCGCACTAAAACGGAAGGAGGTTTCCACATTGGCTTATGTACCCGTACCCAAGGACTTAACAAAAGTCAAAACAAAGGTTATGTTCAATCTGACCAAGCGGCAGCTTATCTGCTTCACGGGCGGAGCGCTTATTGGCGTACCGCTTTTCTTCTTGCTCAGAAAACCTACCGGAAACAGTGTAGCGGCTATGTGTATGATGCTGGTTATGCTGCCCTTCTTTATGCTGGCTATGTACGAAAAGCATGGACAGCCCCTGGAAAAGATCGTGGGCAACATTCTCAAAGTAGCTGTGATCCGTCCAAAGCAGCGACCTTACCAGACCAACAACTTTTATGCCGTATTAAAGCGGCAGGAAATGCTCGATAAGGAGGTGTATGACATTGTTCACCGCAATAAAAAAATGGCTGCATCGGATGTTCGGAAAAACCGAGGAAAAAACTGTGCAGCCGGTAAAGACAAAGAAAAAACTGTCCCGCGCCGATAAGAAGCAGATCGAAGCGGCCATTGCCCGCGCTAACTGCACGGACAAAAAAGGAAAATCTGCGCAGGACAGTATCCCTTATGAACGGATGTGGCCGGACGGAATCTGCCGCGTATCGGACAGCTACTACACAAAGACCATCCAGTTTCAGGACATCAACTATCAGCTCTCCCAAAACGAAGATAAGACGGCAATCTTTGAGGGGTGGTGTGATTTCCTCAATTATTTTGACAGCTCGATTCATTTCCAGCTGTCTTTTTTGAACCTTGCGGCATCGGAGGAGACCTTTGCTAACTCCATTTCCATCCCGCCCCAGAGGGACGCCTTTGACAGTATCCGCGAGGAATACACCACAATGCTGCAAAATCAGCTGGCCAGAGGTAACAACGGTCTCATCAAGACCAAATACCTGACCTTTGGTATCGACGCGGACAGCATCAAAGCCGCCAAGCCCCGTCTGGAGCGTATTGAGACCGATATACTTAATAACTTCAAGCGTCTTGGTGTAGCTGCCAGAACGCTGGACGGTAAAGAAAGACTTTTTCAGCTTCATGCGGTATTCCACATGGATGAACAACTCCCGTTTCAGTTTGAATGGGACTGGCTGGCTCCTTCCGGCCTGTCCACAAAGGATTTTATTGCACCAAGCTCCTTTGAGTTCCGCACCGGCAAGCAGTTCCGTATGGGCAAGAAATACGGGGCTGTTTCTTTTTTGCAGATTCTCGCACCGGAGCTGAATGACCGTCTGTTGGCTGATTTTCTGGATATGGAAAGCTCGCTCATTGTGAGTATGCACATTCAGTCGGTGGATCAGGTGAAAGCCATCAAAACGGTAAAGCGAAAGATTACCGACCTGGACCGCAGCAAGATCGAGGAACAGAAAAAAGCAGTCCGTGCCGGATACGACATGGACATCATTCCATCTGACCTTGCTACCTACGGCAGTGAAGCGAAAAAACTCTTGCAGGATTTGCAGAGCCGCAACGAGAGAATGTTCCTTTTGACCTTTCTGGTGCTGAACACAGCGGACAATCCCCGTCAGCTTGGCAACAACATCTTTCAGGCAGGCTCTATTGCCCAGAAGTATAACTGTCAGCTGACCAGGCTGGACTTCCAGCAGGAAGAAGGGCTGATGAGCTGTCTGCCCCTGGGACTCAATCAGATCGAGATCCAGCGAGGACTGACCACCAGTTCTACGGCTATCTTTGTACCGTTCACCACACAGGAATTATTCCAGAACGGCAAAGAAGCTCTGTACTATGGCATCAATGCTCTATCCAACAACCTCATCATGGTGGATCGAAAGCTGCTGAAAAACCCCAACGGCCTGATCCTGGGTACGCCGGGTTCCGGTAAGTCCTTCAGCGCAAAACGAGAAATTGCCAACTGCTTTTTGCTTACCAGTGATGATGTTATCATCTGTGACCCGGAAGCGGAGTACGCACCTCTTGTTGAGCGTCTGCATGGGCAGGTCATCAAGATCTCACCTACTTCAACCAACTATATCAATCCGATGGATCTGAATCTGGACTATTCGGATGATGAAAGCCCGCTGTCACTCAAGTCTGACTTTATCCTCAGCTTGTGTGAGCTGATCGTGGGCGGTAAGGAGGGCTTGCAGCCGGTGCAGAAAACCATTATTGACCGTTGTGTACGGTTGGTTTACAACGAATATCTCAATGACCCAAAGCCGGAGAATATGCCGATTTTGGAGGACCTTTATAACTTGCTGCGGGAGCAGGAAGAAAAGGAAGCCCAGTATATCGCTACGGCTCTTGAAATCTATGTAACCGGCTCCCTCAATGTGTTCAACCACCAGAGCAATGTGGACATTGATAACCGGATTGTCTGCTATGACATCAAGGAACTGGGCAAGCAGCTTAAAAAAATCGGTATGCTGGTGGTACAGGATCAGGTGTGGAACCGCGTTACCATCAACCGTGCCGCCCACAAGTCCACCCGTTACTACATCGACGAGATGCACCTGCTTTTGAAGGAGGAGCAGACCGCCGCCTATACGGTGGAAATCTGGAAGCGATTCAGAAAATGGGGCGGTATTCCGACAGGTATTACCCAGAATGTCAAAGACCTTTTGAGCAGCCGCGAGGTAGAGAACATCTTTGAAAACTCGGACTTCGTGTATATGCTCAACCAGGCAGGCGGAGACCGTCAGATTTTGGCGAAGCAACTGGGGATTTCCACGCACCAGCTTAGCTATGTGACCCACTCCGGTGAGGGCGAGGGCCTGCTGTTCTATGGCTCCACGATCCTGCCGTTTGTAGACCACTTCCCGAAGAACACCGAACTTTACCGCATTATGACCACCAAACCTCAAGAATTGAAAAAGGAGGATGAATGATTATGAACCCCAACATTTTGAATAAAAACCCGCTGATGTTTTTTGACAGGGCGGTAAATGCCCAGCGCAGCCAGCTACTTACGGTCATGGCCGATGCGGTAAGTGAGTGCCGCACGGCGGCAGATCAGGCAGCCGAACTGAATGAGACCGGTCAGGTGGGGCTGCTCCGTCTGGCAGAGGTCTGGAGCGCCATTCGTGCTAAAGAAGGTATGGGCGGCCTGATTCTGGAAGGAACAGAGGCGAAGATCCTGTCCGATGTGGTGGCACAGTTTTATGCCTACCTGTCCGGCTGTATGTTCAACGATCCTGTGGGAATGGCCATTTATGCAGAGCTGCACTACATGATGTCCTCCCTCATGCTGGGAGAATGGTTTGAATAAAGAGCCGCGCCTGCGCTTTACTGATGAGGAACGGTCTGATCCTGCACTGGAAAAGCCGATCCGTAAAGCGGAGAAAGCTGCGGCCAGAGCAGATAAGGCGCAGGCCAATATCCCAAAGAAAAAGGTCAGGCAGACGGTCATTGACCCAGATACCGGAAAAAAGACCTCGAAGCTGACCTTTGAGGACAAGAAAAAGCCACCTTCCAAAGTTTCTCAAGGCGTCAGGGAAGCTCCCGTCCATCTGGTTGCGGGCAAGCTCCACAAAGAGATCCGGGAAACAGAGCAGGACAATGTGGGCGTGGAAAGCGCCCACAAGTCCGAGGAAGCGGTGGAGACCGGCGCTTATCTGGTGCGGGAGGGCTATCGCAGCCACAAGCTGAAGCCGTACCGCAAAGCAGCCCAGGCAGAGCGTCAACTGGAAAAGGCAAATGTAAATGTTCTGTACCAGAAATCTTTGCAGGAAAATCCCCAGTTTGCCAGCAACCCTCTTTCCCGCTGGCAGCAAAAGCAGGCCATCAAAAGGCAGTATGCCGCCGCCAAACACGCCGGTCAGACTGCCGGAAATACCGCCCAGGCTGCATCTAAAATCGGAAAAGCCGCAAGGACGGTAAAAGAAAAGGTACAGCAGGCAGGGGCATTCGTCATGCGCCACAAGAAGGGTTTCCTGATGGCAGGGGTTTTGTTCCTCATTACCTGTATGCTGATGAATACCATGTCCTCCTGCTCCATGATGGCGCAGAGCATCGGTTCCGTTCTCTCCGGCACCACCTATCCGTCGGATGACCCGGAAATGCTGGCGGTGGAGGCAGATTATGCAGCCAGAGAAGCCCAGTTGCAGGAGGAAATCGACAACATAGAAAGCAGCCACCCAGGGTATGACGAGTATCGCTATGACCTTGGTATGATCGGTCATGACCCTCATGAGCTGGCAGCATTTCTGTCTGCCGTTTTGCAAGGCTACACCCGGCAGAGCGCTCAGGCAGAGCTGGCGCGTGTGTTTGCAGCACAGTATCAGCTGACGCTTACTGAGGAAGTGGAGATTCGCTACCGCACGGAGACCTCCACCGACCCGGAGACCGGCGAGACCACCTCAGAAGAAGTCCCCTATGAGTATTACATTTTGAATGTGAAACTCACCAGCAAGCCCATTTCCGCTGTGGCGTCGGAGATTCTGACCCCGGAGCAGATGGAAATGTATCAGGTCTACCGACAGACCATGGGCAATAAGCCGTTGTTGTTTGGCGGTGGTTCCCCTGACATGAGCAATTCCGAGGACTTGACCGGTGTACAGTTTGTAAATGGAACCCGTCCCGGAAATCCGCAGTTGGTGGAGCTGGCCAAGCGTCAGGTCGGCAATGTGGGCGGCTATCCTTATTGGAGCTGGTATGGCTTTGACAGCCGCGTGGAGTGGTGCGCCTGCTTTGTATCCTGGTGTTATAACCAGGCTGGAAAAAGTGAGCCGCGCTTTGCAGGCTGTGAGTGGCAGGGCGTTCCGTGGTTCCAGTCTCATGGACAATGGGGTGCAAGAGGCTATAACAATCTGGCTCCCGGAGATGCAATTTTCTTTGATTGGGATTTGGATGGGACAGCAGACCATGTGGGTATCGTGATCGGTACGGATGGCAGCCGTGTTTATACCGTGGAGGGAAATTCCGGCGATGCCTGCAAGATCAAAAGTTATGACCTGAATTATCAAAGTATTAAGGGCTACGGCCTGATGAACTGGTAACAGACTTTGTGGAAAGGAGTGAACGGTTATGGCAAAAAACAAAATTGAACGTATCGACCAGGAAATTGAGAAAACCCGTGAGAAGATTGCGGAATATCAGGAAAAGCTCAAGACCCTGGAAGCACAGAAAACGGAGGCAGAGAATCTGGAAATCGTTCAGATGGTTCGTGCGTTACGCATGACTCCAGCACAGCTGAACGCTATGCTTTCCGGTGGAATGAACCACGGCAGAGATACAGCACTGTCGGAATCAAATAATCAGGAGGTTACCGCTTATGAAGAATAAAAGAATTTGCAAAACACTTTCCGTCCTTTGCCTGACAATGGTTGTGGCATTTGGCTTTACGATCCCTGCTTTCGCACAGGGGTCAGAACAGGCTCCGGCGGCACCGGCAGAGGATTCTACCAATGACAGCAATGTGATTGTGGAAGAAACAGAACCGGCACCGGCACTTACACCGGAGGGGAATGCGGCATTGGTGGATGATTTTGGAGGCAATAAGCAGCTTATTACTGTTACGACCAAAGCTGGAAATTACTTTTACATCCTGATTGATAGGGCGAATGAGGACAAGGAGACTGCTGTTCATTTTCTGAATCAGGTGGACGATGCAGACCTTGCGGCGCTGATGGAAGATGGAAAACCCAAAGAGGAGATGCCTGCGGTATGCAGCTGTTCAACAAAATGTGAAGCAGGGGCAGTCAATACGGCCTGCCCGGTCTGCGCAACTGATAAGAGTAAATGTACGGGCAAAGCACCGGAACCTCCGGCAGAAACATCGGAGCCGGAAAAAGAGAAGCCTGCCGGATTGAACCCGGCTGCGCTGGTCCTTTTGCTGGCTCTGCTTGGTGGCGGTGGCGTATTTGCCTACTTGAAGCTCGTTAAGAACAAGCCTAAGACCAAGGGCAATGACAGTCTGGACGATTATGATTATGGAGAGGAAGATTCCGAGGAATGGGAAACCGAGGATGAGGAGTCGGAAGAACCGGATGCTGACGGGGGCAGCACAGAAGAAGATGATGAGGACAGTGTGAAATGACCCGTTTCACAGACAGTCCCTATGAACGCATGATGACACGCAGGCCGGAGGGCGGGAAGGAAACTTCCCGTCCTCCTTCTTTGCCCCACAGCCACCCCTGCTATGGTTGCGGGAATTATGGAAGACCCTGCGTAGGTATCTGTCACCGGGAAATGTCCCGATGGCTCAAAGAGAGGAGGAACCATCATGGCTCAACATAAATTGGTAATTGCCGAAAAACCATCAGTTGCCCAGAGTTTGGCGGCGGTGATCGGCGCAACCGTCCGTAAGGACGGGTATCTGGAGGGCAACGGTTGGCGTGTCAGCTGGTGCGTGGGCCACCTGGCCGGTCTTGCGGATGCAGACAGCTATGACCCCAAGTATGCCAAGTGGCGATATGATGATCTGCCTATCCTGCCGGAACATTGGCAGATGGTGGTGGGAAAAGATAAGAAAAAGCAGTTTGATATTCTCAAAAAGCTGATGAATGCCCCGGATGTTTCGGAGGTGGTAAATGCCTGCGATGCCGGACGCGAGGGCGAGTTGATCTTCCGTAGCGTCTATGAGCTGGCAGGTTGCAAGAAGCCGATGAAAAGGCTCTGGATTTCTTCGATGGAGGACTCTGCCATAAGGGAAGGCTTTGCAAACCTGCGCCCCGGTGCGGATTATGACGGACTTCGGGATGCTGCCCTCTGCCGTGCCAAGGCCGACTGGCTGGTGGGGATCAATGCGACAAGGCTTTTTTCCGTGCTGTATCACCGAACCCTCAACATCGGGCGCGTGATGTCCCCGACGCTGGCGCTTATTGTTCAGCGAGAAGTTGAGATCGACACCTTTCAGTCGATTCCCTTTTATACCGTGGCGCTGGAGCTACCCGGTCTTACCGTATCCGGGGAGCGCATGGCGGATAAGGTTGCTGCTGAGCAGCTGAAAGAAGCCTGTCAGGGTGCAGCTGTCACAATCAAAAAGGTGGAGTGCAAGGAAAAGTCCGAAAAGCCGCCTGCCCTCTATGACCTGACTACTCTGCAAAGAGATGCCAACCGCCTGCTTGGATTTACAGCCCAGCAGACCCTGGACTATCTGCAAAGCCTGTATGAAAAGAAGCTATGCACCTATCCCCGTACTGACAGCCGCTATCTGACCAGTGATATGGCAGACAGCCTGCCGGTGCTGGTCAATCTGGTTGCCAATGCTATGCCGTTTCGCAAAGGAATCGCTATTACCTGTGATCCGCAGACGGTAATCAACGATAAGAAAGTAACCGACCACCACGCAGTAATCCCTACCAGAAATCTCAAGGATGCAGACCTTTCTGCCCTTCCTGCGGGAGAAAAAGCGGTGCTGGAGCTGATGGCCCTGCGTCTGATGTGCGCCGTAGCCCAGCCCCATATCTATTCGGAAACCGTTGTGATTGCAGCGTGTGCCGGTGGGGAGTTTACCACAAAAGGAAAAACGGTGAAGCACCCCGGATGGAAAGCACTGGAGGACGCTTATCGTGCCAAAATGAAGGATACAGAGCCGAAAAAAGAGGGCGTAGAGAAAGCCCTGCCGGAGCTGACCGAAGGACAGACCCTTTCGGTTTCTGCGGCAATCGTCAAAGAAGGCAAAAGCAGTCCGCCTCAGCACTTTACGGAGGACACCCTATTGTCCGCGATGGAGACTGCCGGAAAAGAGGATATGCCGGAGGATGCCGAGCGAAAAGGTCTGGGTACACCGGCCACCCGTGCCGGTATTTTGGAAAAGCTGGTATCTGCCGGTTTTCTGGAACGAAAAAAGAGCAGGAAAACGGTGCAGCTTCTCCCTTCCCACGATGCAGTTTCCCTTATCACAGTGCTGCCGGAACAACTGCAATCGCCGCTTCTGACTGCCGAGTGGGAGTACCGCCTGGGAGAGATCGAGCGCGGGCAGCTTGCCCCGGAGGAATTTCTGGCCGGGATCAGCACCATGCTGAAAGATCTGGTGGGGACTTATCAGATCATCAAGGGAACTGAGTACCTGTTCACTCCGCCCCGTGAGGTGGTGGGCAAATGCCCTCGCTGCGGCGGTGAAGTTGCAGAACTGCAAAAAGGCTTCTTCTGTCAGAATGATTCTTGCAAATTTGCAATCTGGAAAAACAACAAATGGTGGGCTGCCAAGAAAAAAGAGCCGACCAAAGCTGTGGTGTCTGCGCTGCTGAACGATGGCCGTGTCCGTGTGACGGGGTTATATTCGGAGAAAACCGGCAAGACCTACGATGCCACTGTGGTTTTGGAGGACGATGGACAGTATGCCAATTTCAAGCTGGAATTTGACCAGCGGAAAGGAGGCAGCCGATGAAGCTCTCTTTAGTGGAACGGGAAACCATTCTCCTCTATAACCAGGCAGAACCAATGGCTGAGGTCTACACCCACGATCCCCGCCTGATGGAGAAACTGGAACTGCTGGCAAAAAAGCACCCCGACCAGATCACCCGAAAGGACGCCCATAACTTTACCGTCCCTAAGCGGTGTGTATCAGTCAGGGAGCCATACAGCGCAGAACGCCGCAAAGCTGCCAGTGAGCGTGCGAAAGCCGCCGGATACCAGCCCCCTGTGAAAAAGTCCGGCAGTTAAAGGCACATGGCAGAGAATGTATTTGAAGCAGTCAAGCAGTCGGTCAGCACCAGAGAAGCGGCAGAGTTTTATGGGATAAAAGTCAGGCGAAATGGCATGGCCTGCTGTCCTTTTCACGATGATAAGAACCCCAGCATGAAGGTAGACCAGCGATTCCACTGCTTTGGCTGCGGTGAAGATGGGGATGTGATCGACTTTACCGCAAAGCTCTTTGACCTCTCCCCAAAAGAAGCGGCGGAGAAACTGGCACAGGACTTTGGCCTGATCTATGACAGTCAGGCCCCGCCCCGCAGGAGATATGTCCGGCAAAAAAACGAGGCACAGAAGTTTCGGGAGGATCGACAGCGCTGTTACCGTGTACTGTCCGATTACTACTATCTGTTGAAAAAATGGGAAGCCGACCGTTCTCCCAGGACACCGGAGGAAGAATCGCACCCCCGCTTTGTGGAAGCAATCCAGAAGAAAACCTATGTAGAGTACCTGCTGGACCTTTTTCTTTATGAAAGTGAAGAAGAACAAAAGGCATGGATTGCAGAACACACAGCAGAAATCACACACTTGGAAAGGAGATTGAAAATCATGGCTGAGAATAAACCCACCAACCGAGAACGGCTAAGGGAAATCACAGATGGCATCGAGCAGGGCATCAAAGAACTGTTTGAAAGCGAAAAGTATATGCGCTATCTGTCCGTCATGTCCCGATTTCACCGCTATTCGGTAAACAACACCATGCTCATCTATATGCAGAAGCCGGATGCCACTTTGGTAGCCGGATACAATAAGTGGAAAGACCAGTTTGAGCGTCATGTAAAAAAGGGCGAGCATGGCATTACCATCATTGCCCCGACACCGTATAAGAAGAAAATCGAGGAGCAGAAGCTGGACCCGGATACCAAGGCTCCGATTTTGGATAAAGACGGAAAGATCGTTACAGAGGAAAAAGAAATCGAGATCCCCATGTTTCGTCCGGTCAAGGTCTTTGATGTGAGCCAGACCGACGGGAAACCTTTGCCGGAGCTTGCATCATCCCTTTCCGGCAATGTGCCAAATTATGAGGCATTCATGGAGGCCCTGCGCCGCAGCGCACCGGTGCCGATTACTTTTGAAGCAATGGCCGCCGATACGGACGGCTATTTTTCTGCCGATCATCAGAAAATTGCCATTCGTCAGGGCATGAGCGAGGTGCAGACGGTTTCGGCCACGGTTCACGAGATTGCTCACAGCAAGCTCCACAATCAGAAAAAGATCCAGATTACCAATGACGAGCAATATCAGGAGATCGAGCTGTTTGATAAACTTGGTCTGTTCTCCAACGGACGGATTGCTCGCGATAATCTGCCAGAGGGCGTTTATTGCTATGACCTGCGCGGTTCTGACTACGATCCTGGAGATCCGGTCTGTGTGGAAGAACGAGTGGTTGTAAACCATGCAGGCTCCGTTTTGCTGACAGAGCCGTTGGAACTGACGGAAGATGGACGCTTGATGCTGACCGAGGAAAAAGGGCTGAATTTTACCGGTGGCTTTTCTACCCTCTCCCAGTTTTTGCAGAAACAGAGGAAAGATCGTCACACGGAAGAAGTGGAGGCTGAAAGCATCTCCTATGCGGTCTGCAAGTATTTTGGCATCGAGACTGGAGAAAACAGCTTTGGCTATATTGCCAGTTGGAGTCAAGGCAAGGAGCTGAAAGAACTGAGAGCCAGTTTGGAGACCATCAACAAAACCTCCGGCACTTTGATCTCCGACATTGAGCGCCACTATAAGGAAATCTGCAAAGAGCGCGGAATCGACCCTCATGCAAAGGCAGAGCCGGAAACCGCCCCGATAGAGCAGCCAACCAGCAATCTGACTTACTATGTAGCAGAGTGCATGGAATTTCCAAACCTCGGAGAATACCACGATAACCTGTCTTTGGAGGAAGCAATCCGCATTTATCAGGAGATTCCGGCAGAACGAATGAACGGAATCAAGGGCATTGGTTTTGAGCTGAAAGACGGAAGCGACTATGAAGGACATTTTCCGATTTTGACCGGCCAGACCATTGACCTGGACACCATCCAGGCAATCGACTATTACCGTGATAATCCTCTGGTGCAAAAAGCGGTAAAGGAACTGGCTGCGGCAATGCCGGAAATGGAAGTGCTGGGGGCGGACGCCAACCAGCAGGAGGCTTTGTTTCTGATTGACGATGCCACTTATCTTCATATCCAGTCCTGTGACAGCGGCTGGGACTATACCCTTTACGATGCCGCGTCCATGAAAGAGCTGGATGGTGGTCAGCTGGATATGCCGGAGATTTCCCGCATGAAGGCAGTTCTCCAGATTTGTGATGACAACGATTTGGGCAGAGACTCGGTAAAATACGCACCGTTGTCCATGATTGAGACCTTGCAGGAAGCTGCCTACCAGCAGATGCAGGCAGAGGTCAGTCAGATGGCTGCTTCTTCCCAGCTGCCGGAAGCACAGGAGCAGGCACTGGATGAATACCCAACGCCGGATGAGCAGGTCTCTACACCGGATATGCAGGAATACGGATACTCCTATGATGGGATGCTCCCTGTTACCAGAGAACGGGCGCTGGAACTGGATGCCGCCGGTTTGACCGTTTATGTGCTGCATGAGGACAATACGGAGAGCATGGTGTTTGACCCGCAGGAAATCATGGATCATGGCGGCCTTTTCGGTGTGGACCGTGAGGAATGGGAGAAAAGCCCTCAGTTCCACGAAAAGGTCATGGAGCGCCAGGAACATCAGCAGGAACGGGAACAGGCATTTCTTGCTCAGAACAGAGATTGCTTTGCCATCTATCAGGTGAGCCGTGACGATCCACAGAATGTGCGCTTTATGAATCTGGACTGGTTAAAGTCCCATGCCATTTCCATAGACCGCAGCAATTATGACCTCATTTACACTGCTCCGCTGAGGGAGTCTGGCACGGTACCGGAGCAGCTGGAAAAACTATATGAGCAGTTTAATCTGCAAAAACCGGCGGATTTTCACAGTCCTTCTATGAGTGTCAGTGACATCGTTGCGATCAAGCAGGATGGTAAGGTATCCTGTCATTACTGTGACAGTGTTGGTTTTACCCAGATCTCCGGATTCCTGCCGGAAAATCCGCTGAAAAATGCGGAGATGGCCGTGGAGGACGATTACGGCATGATCGACGGTATCATCAACAATGGCGCAAAAGAGCCTACGGTGGCAGAGCTGGAACAGCAGGCCCGCAACGGTCAGCTCATTTCCCTGATGGATCTGGCTGCCGCTGCCCATCGGGAGGAACGGGAAAAGAAAAAGTCCGTCATGGAGCAGCTGAAAAGCCAGCCCAAGGCAGAACACAAAAAGATAGCGCCAAAAAAGAGTGCGGAAAGGGAGATTTGATATGGGAAACTTTACTTTTGAGGAAATGAACCTGATGTGCATTTACAATACCGGCAGCCGCACCGGACTGATCGACAGCCTGCGTGAGATGCGCGGCGAGCTGGCCCCGGAGGAAACCGAGCTGCGGGAGTTGACAGACAGCGCACTGGGCAAGCTCCAGGCCATGAGTGATGCCGAGTTTGCCGAGCTGGAGTTGTATCCGGATTTTGACCAGTAAACACCATAATCGCAGGGATGGGGTGGCAATATGCCACCCCACCTCTTTACCCCAAAACCGAAAGGAGGACAGAACACTATGCCAACCAAAGCTGAACTATATGCACAGATGGCGGAGAAGGTGACAACGCAGCTCACGGGGAGCTGGCAGGAATGGGCAGGGTTTCTCACTACTGCTTCCCGCCTTTACAAGTACCCGTTCCATGAGCAGCTGATGATCTATGCCCAGCGACCGGACGCCATCGCCTGTGCGGAGTACGATTTGTGGAATGAAAAGATGGGCCGGTATGTAAGGCGCGGTTCCAAAGGGATTGCTCTGGTGGACGATTCCGGGGACAGACCTCGCCTGCGTTATGTCTTTGACATTTCCGACACCGGAACCCGTGAACATTCCCGCACTCCCTGGCTGTGGCAGCTGGAGGAGCGCCATCTGGATTCCGTGCAGGCTATGCTTGAGCGCACCTATGATGTTTCCGGTGATGACCTTGCCGGACAGCTCACGGAGGTAGCCGGAAAACTGGCCGAGGAATACTGGACGGAGCATCAGCAGGACTTCTTCTATATCGTTGACGGTTCCTTTTTGGAGGAATATGATGAGTTTAACATCGGAGTACAGTTCAAGGCAGCAGCCACCGTCAGTATCACTTACGCTTTGATGTCCCGCTGTGGACTGGAGCCAGAACGCTACTTCGACCACGAAGATTTCATGGCGATCTTTGATTTCAATACCCCGGCAACTATCGGGGCGCTGGGAACAGCGGTCAGTCAGATTAACCAGCAGGTGCTGCGGCAGATCGGCGTCACCGTCCGAAATGCAGAGCGCGAAGCCAGCCAAGAAAGGAGCAAGCAAGATGAACAATCCAATGAACTATATCCAGAATGGAGACTATTTGATTCCCGACCTGAAGCTGAGACAGCAGCCGGAGAAAACCCTGGGCAAGTACGGCAGGATGAGGAAAACCTACCTGAAGGAACACCGTCCCATCCTCTACAACCAGATGCTGCTGAGCGAGAAGTTGTACCAGCACCTTCTGGAGATCGACGAGACCGCCCAGAGCAGACTGGAGCAGATGATGCCACAGCTGGCGAAAGAAGCGGGAGCCACCGAGGAACTGAAAGCCAGCGATCCCATGAAGTGGGTGGGGCTGATGAACACCTGCAAAGCTCAGGCCGAGGAAATCCTGATGGCGGAGCTTATCAACAGCTGACTCTAAACCTATTCCTCTCCGAAGCGGAACAGATCCAATCCATAGATGAAGCAGAGAATGTAGCGCATACATCCTCTGCTTTTTCTTTTGCCCAAAATGACATCGACCATGTGCTGCGTTTGGGAGGCAATACAGATCGTCAGAGAGAGCGTGTGGTTGCAGCCTTTGAAAAGCAGAAAACCACCGCTGAGATTGCCGAGATACTGAAAACGCTGTATCACGGCGGTAACGGCCTTGGCAGTGTGAGTGCATGGTATGCCGAGGATGGTATCCATCTTTCCCACGGGAAGTCTGTCCGTTATGATAGGTCTGCCCAGGTCATTTCCTGGGAGAGTGCCGCAGAGCGTATCGGGGAGCTTTTGAAAAGTGGTCAGTTTGCCTCCAATGTGGAGCTTGCAGAAGCGGCAGGCTATGAACGTTCCCTTCTCTCGGAAAAGCTCTGGCATCTGTATCACGATCTCAGTGAGGACGCCAGAAAAGCCGGATATTTGTCCTGCCTGTCAGAGATCAAAGGCAATGGTTTCCCGGAGGAGACTCGCCGCCTGACGGAGCAGCTGAGTGACCCGGCTTTCCGCCAGACACTCAAGGAAGAATACGCCGCCTTCTGGACTGCCTATCAGCAGGACCGTGACCTGTTGCGTTTTCACTATCATAGACCGAGGGAGATCTGGGAGAACCTGAAGGACCTTGACCTGCCCCGCAGGACCTTTTCTTCAGAGCTTTCCCAAGTGCCAACCGTCCAGCACTTCATTACCGAGGATGAGATCGACGCCGCTATGACCGGCGGCAGCAGTTTCGCCGGAGGAAAAGGCCGTATCTATGCGTTCTTCATGGCAAACCATACGGATAAGGAGAAAGTGAGATTCCTCAAAGACGAGTATGGCATTGGCGGACGCTCTCATGCCCTGTCCGGCGCAACACACAGCGGCGAAGATCACGATGGGAAAGGACTGCACTATAAAAAGCAGGACTGCCCGGATGTTCACTTGAACTGGGAAAAGGTTGCCAAGCGCATTACCTCACTTGTCCAGAAAGACCGCTATCTTACCGAACAGGAACAGGCGCAGTATGACAAAATCCAGGCTGAAAAGGAACTGGCAGAAGAAGATGCCATTCAAGCACAGCAGCCGGAGGTGGAGAAAGAAACGCCAAAGCCTACCCTTGGGGAGCAGTTTGAGCAGTATAAGCCTGTGGTGACTGCCACCATTTCCGAGGATACCGCATATCGCAATGCCTGCGGTCATTCTGACCGTGAAAATGCTGTCATCGAGGGTAATGCCGCTGTGCGCCGTGCGGTTCTTGGTTATAAGGATATGGAGCTGATCCGACTCTATTCGGATGTGCCGGAGTTCCGTCAGCGTCTGCACCGGGAAGTGATCGACGAGACCTATCCAAAGCTCCATGAGCTTCTGCGCCCTCTTTCTCAGGAAGATATTGATACTGCCCTTTGTGCATGGAACGGCAATATCGAGAGTAAACACGCTGTTGTCCGCTATATGAAAGACCATGCAAGAGAAAAAGATACCGCCGCATGGCTGGCTCAGGAATACGGCGGCAGTAACAGCAACAGCCTGTTCGTTGTCCGTGCCGGCAGCCCGGAGGAAACGCAGCTGCCCTGGCCGAAGGTACAGCGCAGGCTTGCCCAGCTCATTCAGGAGGACCGGTTCTATACCGAAGAAGAACAGAACCGTTTTGACGACATCGACCCAATCGCCATCCGGGAAGCTCTGGAAGAAAGAGGGATCGTCAACGGACAGGTGACAGACCCGGAAAAACTGGACAATGATCCGTTTATCCAACAGGTGATGTCAGATGCCGAGACAGAGCAGACTTCCAAAGTTTCCATTTCCGATGAGGAATATGACGCAGTTCGCCGCCCAATTCCGCAAAGAACCTCCTATGACCCAGCCGCCCCGGTCTATGCCGTGGGCGATACCGTGTATATCGAGGATGACGCCTATCAGATCACAGAGCTGCGGGAGGACACCGTACAGCTTCTGCCCACCGGGATGGTATATCCCATCTACCGGGCAGAGCGCAAAGAACAGTTCGAGCAGCTGCTTCGGGCAGACCGCCGCAATGCTTACTATACCGAGTTTCTTCCTATTGACCCGGACAAGACAGATCAGGACTTGCGGGATGTATTGGCTCATGGACTGATGGATGAAGCGGATAAAAAGCAGATTTCCACGCTGCTGCAATCCGGCAGGAGCAACAGCGAGATCGCCTACTGGCTGAGCAGAGCCTATTCCGGTGAGATCGAGACACTGAATCTGGAGACTGGCGATATTGCCGATTACCGTACCACGGCACAGGGCATAGAGCTGGAAGTCATGGATGCAGAGGAAAAGCGTCTGGCTATGCTGTATTTCCGCTGGGATGAGGTTGCACCTTTGCTGCGCGGGATGTATGCCCGTCAGCAGGACGGTTTTGGACAGGAACAGCCCCAACCGGCTACCGAATCCCCGACCTTCCATTCCGAGACCATGGCCGTCTATCCGGGCGATAAGAACAATCTGCCTTATGATGTGGTGGTGGAAGGACTGCATATCGAGGAGCCGGAGCCGCCAGCCCCTGTGACTGAGCCGGAGAAAACCTTTGAGGAAGTGTTGGATGAACACCCGGTTTCCATTCAGGTCAATGGCCAGTGGCAGACCTTTCCCAATGTCAAAGCTGCCGAGGAAGCATCTTATGAGGAATACAAGTCTAACCTGCGCCGCAATGCAAAAAACTTCCGCATTACAGATGAGCATTTGGGTGAGGGCGGTCCGAAAGCCAAGTTCCAGGCAAATGTCAATGCGATTCGTTTGCTGAAAGAGCTGGAAGCTGCCGGACAGCAGGCAAGCCCCGAACAGCAGGAGGTTCTTTCTCGATATGTGGGCTGGGGCGGTCTCTCTGATGCGTTTGACCCGGAGAAACCGGCATGGGCTTTAGAGTATGCCCAGCTGAAAGAACTGCTGACCCCGGAGGAATATGCCGCCGCCAGAAGCTCTACCCTCAACGCCCATTACACCAGCCCTACGGTCATTCAGGCCATCTATGAAGCGGTGAACCGTATGGGATTTGAGATCGGAAATATTCTGGAGCCGTCTATGGGTGTGGGCAATTTCTTTGGTATGCTGCCGGAGAAAATGCGAAACAGCCGTCTGTACGGCGTGGAGCTGGACCCTGTTTCCGGGCGCATCGCAAAGCAGCTCTATCCCAAGGCGGACATCACAGTAGGCGGCTTTGAGACCACCGATAGGCGTGACTTCTTTGACCTTGCCATCGGCAATGTACCTTTCGGTCAGTATCAGGTCAACGACAAAGCCTACAACAAGCTGAATTTCAGTATTCATAACTATTTTTTTGCCAAAGCATTGGATCAGGTGCGTCCCGGCGGTGTGGTAGCTTTTGTGACCTCTCGATATACCATGGACGCCAAGGATTCCACCGTGCGCCGCTATCTTGCCCAGCGTGCTGAGCTGCTGGGAGCTATCCGTCTGCCGAATGACGCGTTCAAAAAGAATGCCGGTGCCGAGGTGGTATCGGACATCATCTTTCTCCAAAAGCGGGACCGCCCGCTGGACATCGTGCCGGAATGGACTCAAACCGGACAGACGGAGGACGGATTTGCCATCAACCGGTATTTTATCGACCACCCGGAAATGGTGCTGGGCAGACAGGAGCCGGTAAGCACTGCTCATGGTATGGACTACACCGTGAACCCTATCGAGGGACTGGAGCTTTCCGACCAGCTGCATGATGCGGTGAAGTATATTCATGGCACTTATCAGGAGGCAGAGCTGCCGGAGCTGGGCGAAGGCGAAGCTATTGACACCTCCATTCCTGCCGACCCCAATGTGAAGAACTATTCCTATGCCATTGTAGACGGGCAGGTGTACTACCGGGAAAACAGCCGCATGGTGCGCCCGGATCTCAACACCACCGCAGAAGCCCGTGTAAAAGGTCTTGTGGGACTGCGTGATTGTGTGCAGGAACTGATCGACCTTCAGATGGATGCAGCGGTTCCGGACAGCACCATTCGGGAGAAGCAGGCGGAACTGAACAGCCTCTATGACAGCTTTTCTGCCAAATACGGTCTCATCAATGACCGTGCAAACCGTCTGGCCTATGCAGATGATTCTTCCTATTACCTGCTCTGTGCGCTGGAAGTCATCGACGAGGACGGGAAACTGGAACGCAAGGCAGATATGTTCACCAAGCGGACCATCAAGCCCCATCAGGCGGTGGCTGTGGTGGATACGGCAAGTGAAGCACTGGCGGTGTCCATCTCGGAAAAAGCCTGCGTGGATATGGACTATATGAGCCAGCTTACCGGAAAAACAAAAGAAGAACTGGCCGGAGAGCTGCAAGGCGTAATCTTCCGTGTACCGGGACAGCTGGAGCAGGACGGAACGCCCCATTATGTGACTGCTGATGAATACCTCTCCGGCAATGTACGCCGAAAACTGCGTCAGGCGCAGCGGGCGGCACAGCAGGACCCGGTTTATGCAGTCAATGTGGAAGCTCTTACCGCCGCCCAGCCCAAAGACCTGGATGCGTCGGAGATCGAGGTGCGTCTGGGCGCTACCTGGATTGACAAGGAATATATCCAGCAGTTTATGTATGAGACCTTTAATACCCCGTTTTATCTCCAGCGCAGTATCGAGGTCAACTATTCGTCCTTTACCGCTGAATGGCAGATCAAGGGGAAATCTTCCGTATCCTACAACGATGTGGCAGCCTACACCACCTACGGAACCAGCCGTGCCAATGCCTACAAGATTTTGGAGGACAGCCTGAACCTGCGGGATGTCCGTATCTATGACACCATAGAGGACGCAGACGGAAAAGAGCGCCGCGTGCTGAACGCCAAGGAGACCACCCTGGCTGCCCAAAAACAGCAAGCTATCCGGGAAGCCTTTAGGGACTGGATCTGGAGAGACCCGGAACGCCGCCAGACTTTGGTGCGCCAGTACAACGAAGAAATGAACTCTACCCGTCCCCGTGAATATGATGGCAGTCATATCACTTTTGGAGGGATGAACCCGGCCATTACCCTGCGGGAACACCAGAAAAGCGCCATCGCCCATGTGCTGTATGGAGGAAATACCCTGTTGGCACACGAAGTAGGCGCAGGTAAAACCTTTGAGATGGTGGCCGCTGCGATGGAAGCCAAACGCCTGGGACTGTGCCAGAAATCTCTTTTTGTGGTTCCAAACCACCTGACCGAGCAGTGGGCGTCGGAGTTTCTGCGCCTCTATCCTTCCGCCAATATCTTGGTCACCACCAAAAAGGACTTTGAGACCCATAACCGAAAGAAGTTCTGCGCTCGTATTGCGACGGGTGATTATGATGCCATTATCATGGGACACAGCCAGTTTGAGCGTATCCCAATCAGCCGGGAGCGCCAGGAAAGGCTTCTCTATGAGCAGATCGACGAGATCACTGAGGGCATCGCAGAGGTGCAGGCCAGCGGCGGCGAGCGTTTTACCGTCAAGCAGCTGGAGCGTACCCGAAAATCTCTGGAAGCCAGACTGGAAAAGCTGCAAGCCGAGGGGCGAAAAGACGATGTGGTAACCTTTGAGCAGCTGGGTGTAGACCGATTGTTCGTAGACGAGGCTCACAACTATAAGAACCTGTTTTTATATACAAAAATGCGGAATGTGGCTGGCCTTTCCACATCGGACGCACAGAAATCCTCCGATATGTTTGCCAAGTGCCGCTATATGGATGAGATCACCGGAAACCGTGGCGTGATTTTTGCCACCGGCACACCGGTCAGCAACTCCATGACCGAGCTTTACACCATGCAGCGTTACCTTCAGTATGAACGCCTGCAAGAGCTGAACATGACCCACTTCGACTGCTGGGCTTCCCGATTTGGAGAGACCGTCACAGCATTGGAGCTTGCCCCGGAAGGGACCGGCTATCGGGCGCGCACTCGATTCTCCAAGTTTTTCAACCTGCCGGAGCTGATGAACCTGTTCAAAGAAGTGGCGGACATCAAGACCGCCGACCAGCTGAATCTGCCTACCCCGGAAGTGGAATACCACAACATCGTGGCGCAGCCTACCGAACATCAGCAGGAAATGGTCAAGGCCCTTTCGGAGCGCGCATCGCTGGTACACAGCGGAACCGTTGACCCGTCCCAGGACAATATGCTCAAGATTACCTCGGATGGCCGTAAGCTGGGCCTGGACCAGAGAATCGTCAACCAGATGCTGCCGGATGAACCTGGCACAAAGGTCAATCAGTGCGTGGACAACATCATGCAGATCTGGCGGGATGGCAAAGCTGACAAGCTGACCCAACTGGTGTTCTGCGACATTTCTACACCGCAGGCAAAAGCTCCTGCAAGCAAGGCGGCGAAAACGCTGGATAATCCACTGCTTCACGCATTGGAAGGCTCTGTGCCTCTGCCGGAGCAGGAACCGGTCTTTACGGTATATGACGATATTCGTCAGAAACTCATTGCTCAGGGAATGCCTGCCGACCAGATCGCTTTTATCCATGAAGCCAATACCGAAGTGCGGAAAAAGGAGCTGTTCTCTAAGGTCCGTACCGGTCAGGTTCGTGTCCTTTTGGGCAGCACCGCCAAGATGGGCGCAGGCACCAATGTGCAGGACCGTCTGGTGGCACTTCATGACCTGGACTGTCCGTGGAGACCGGGAGACCTTGCCCAGCGCAAGGGCCGTATCGAGCGCCAGGGCAACCAGAATCCTCTTGTCCATGTGTACCGCTATGTGACCGAAGGAACCTTTGACGCATACCTCTGGCAGACGGTGGAGAATAAGCAAAAATTCATCAGTCAGATCATGACTTCTAAATCGCCGGTGCGTTCCTGCGATGATGTGGACGAAACGGCGCTTTCCTTTGCCGAGATCAAAGCCCTGTGCGCCGGAGATCCCCGCATCAAGGAGCGTATGGATTTGGATGTGGAGGTTGCCAAGCTGAAGCTGATGAAAGCCGACCACCAGAGCAAGCAGTACCGTCTGGAGGACCAGCTGCTCAAATACTTCCCGGAGGAAATTGAAAAGCACAAAGGCTTTATCAAGGGCTTTGAATCCGATCTGGAGGTTTTGGCAGCGCACCCGCACCCGGAGGACGGTTTTGCTGGTATGGAAATCCGTGGCGATCTGCTGACCGATAAGGAGAACGCCGGCGCAGCCCTTTTGGATGCCTGCAAGGAGGTCAAAACCTCCGATCCGGTGCAGATTGGCAGCTACCGGGGATATGCCATATCCGTGGAATTTTCCGCTTGGAAACAGGAGTATACGCTCCTGCTGAAAGGACAGATGACCCACCGGGCAACCCTTGGTACAGACCCTCGCGGAAATCTTACCCGTATCGACAATGCCCTCGCCCAGATGCCCCAGCGTCTGGAGGCGGCAAAGGCCCAGCTGGATAACCTCTATCAGCAACAGGCTGCCGCAAAGGAGGAAGTCGGAAAGCCATTCCTTTATGAAGAAGAACTGCGAAGCAAAAATGCCCGTCTGGTGGAGCTGGATACTTTGCTCAACATCGACGGAAAGGGACAGGCGCACACCGAGGCTGTTGTTGCCAAAAGCACACGGACTTCGGTGCTGGACAGCCTGAAGCGTCCGGCGACGCCCCGCAGTACAGAAAAGAAACCAAAACAGCATGAGGAGGTGCGATAACATGAATACCAATAATCTGAATACGGCCCTTTATGAAAAGATGGCCACTGAGCAGGAAAAATATAGGGACTGGTTGAAAAGCCAGCCCCCGGAAGAAATCCTGCACCACACCTATGAATATACTGTCCGTGAGGATATTGTGATGGCGATGGAGGAGCTGGAGCTGACCGACGCACAGGCCCAGGCGCTTTTGGAATCTCCCTCGCCGCTGGCGGATGTGTACCGTTATTTTGAAAAGCTGGAGACCGGCTATATGGATATGATCCGGGACAGCATTGAAAACCGTGCCGATGATGTGTGCAAGGCGCAGGAAGAATTACGAACTGCCCCTCTCTACCCCCATTCTGCCGCCTATGCGTCCGAGCATGGAGAGATGGCACAATATAACCGTTCGTATCAGGCGAACAGCGCCTGCAAAGAAGCCATTGAGCAGACCATCAGCGCCCACTATGCAGAGAACCGGCTGGATACGGAGGCGGCGGTCAAAGATGTGCTGGAAAAGTTCGGGACGGAACGGGTACAGTTCATTCTTGCAAACACCATCCAGCGCAAGAACCATGACGGGCGTATCTCTCAGGACAATAAAGCCTGGGCAAAAACCATTCCCATGCCGGAGGACAGCGGCGCTTCCCGCCACTGCGCCTATCTGGTTGTGGATGGGGTCAACCCCGGTCTGACCGATCTGTTTACCAGGCAGGCCAGAAAAACCATGCAGGAACAGCAGAAAAGTTCTGTCCTGCAAAAGCTCAAACAGGAACCGCCTGCCCATAAGCCTGCCGCCCCGAAGAAACAGGAGCCGGAGCGATGAGCAGCCCCAAGCGCAAGCGGGATGTGCCGGTTCTGTTTTGGGTATCCGCTGATGAAATGGAGTTGATTCAGCAGAAAATGGCACAGTTTGGGACAAAAAACCTGAGCGCCTATCTGCGGAAAATGGCTGTGGACGGCTATGTGGTGCAGCTGGACTTGCCGGAACTGAAAGAACTGGTATCCCTGCTGCGCCGGAGCAGCAACAACTTAAACCAGCTGACCCGCAAGGTGCATGAGACCGGGCGGATTTATGATGCCGATTTGGAGGATATATCCCAACGGCAGGAACAGTTATGGGACGGCGTTAAGGAGATACTGACCCGGCTCGCTAAACTTTCATAATCAGGACAAATACCCCATCTGCGGAGGGAGGAACGGCGTTCTTTTCGCCGCGCCTTCCTCCGCTTTTTCTTTTTACCCATATCCTTGCCTTTTGGCTGTGAGACAGGGATAATGGAATCAGGAACAGGAACTGTGATTTTGGGAGGAGGCATAACAATGAGGGCATTGGTATTTTTGTTGAAACTGCTGTTGAAGATCGTGATGGTTCCGGTGATTCTGGCGCTGACCCTGTTCGTTTGGATTTGTGTGGGGATCGTCTATGTCTCCGGTCTGGTGCTGGGGCTTATCAGCATGGTGATCGCCCTGCTGGGTGTGGCGGTTCTGCTGACCTGTTCCCTGCAAAACGGCATTATCCTGCTGGTGATGGCAGTCCTTATTAGTCCCTATGGTCTGCCGATGGCTGCCATCTGGCTGCTGGGCAAGGTGCAGGACTTGAAGTTTGCCATTCAGGATTTGGTTTATGGATAAAATGCGCGGTCACAAAAATGCCAGACAGTGTCTGTTAAATTGCTATATTTACTTCTGTGCTACATCCGTGTATAATAGTAGCACGAAAGGAAGTGATGGATGTGACCAAATCAGAACGGTTTGAGCAATTAGACAGACTTCTGACCGAGCATGATGGGATGCTGCAAACCGCACAGGTAATCGCCAGCGGAATTGTAAAACCCATTTTTTATGAATATGTCAAAGAGAAAAATCTTCAGCAGGTTGCTCACGGAATTTATGTCTCCGAGGACACCTGGATTGATGCGATGTTTCTGTTACATCTGCGATGTGGTCAGGCAGTATTTTCCCATGAATCAGCGCTATTTTTCCATGACTTGACAGACCGGGAACCATCTCCATACGCTATCACGGTGCGCAGAGGGTACAGCACCACTCGCTTAAAGGCAGAGGGCCTTTCTGTTTACACCATCAAACCAGAACTATATGAGGTAGGGCTGACAACTGGCCAAACACCTTTTGGGCATACGGTTCCTGTCTATGATATGGAGCGCACCATCTGCGATCTGCTCCGCAGCCGAAGCAGCATGGAAATACAGACTTTTCAAGGTGCGCTGAAGATGTATGCCAGAAGAAAGGACAAGGATCTGCGGACTTTGATGCGGTATGCCGGTATGTTCCGGGTTGAAAAAATTTTACGGCAGTATTTGGAGGTGCTTTTATGATAAAGACAGCAAGGCAGCTAAAAGATTTGATTCGCAATCTTTCCAGAGAAAAATCTGCGGATGCACAGCTTTTAATGCGAAACTATATGATGGAGCGTTTTCTGGAGCGTATTTCCCTTTCTGAATATCGTGATAAATTTATTCTGAAAGGCGGGATGCTGGTAGCGGCAATGGTTGGACTGGATGCCCGTTCCACGATGGACTTGGACGCTACTGTAAAAGGAGCCAATGTTAATGTAGAGGAGATCGAGAACCTGATTTCTGCTATTGTGAGTGTGCCGATTGATGATGGCGTCAAATTTCAGCTGAAAAGCATTTCAGAGATTATGGATGAAGCGGAGTATCCTGGGATTCGGGTCAGCATGACTACAACCTTTGACGGTGTGGTGACACCTTTGAAGATTGACATTTCCACAGGGGATGCCATTACCCCCAGGGAGGTACGCTACTCTTTCAAGCTGATGCTGGAAGATCGCTCCATTGACATTTGGGCATACAATCTGGAAACCGTTCTGGCTGAAAAGCTGGAAACAATCATCACCAGAACCACCACCAACACCCGCATGAGAGATTTCTATGACATCTATATTCTGGATCAGCTCCACGGGAACACATTGAACCGGCAGACGCTCTATGATGCACTGTTGGCAACTGCTAAAAAACGCGGAACCGAACGGCATCTTGCAGAAGCTGTGGATGTTTTGAATGAAGTGGAAAGCAGTTCTGTGATGCAGAAACTTTGGGAATCTTACCGCAGGAAATTTTCCTATGCGGCAGATCTGGAGTGGAACATCATCATGAGGGCGGTTCGCAGTTTATATGCGCTCAGTGAAAAGGAATCGAGCCTATGAAGAAGAATGGGCATTATTGTAAAGTCTGCGGAGAATATAAGGCTAACGAAAAATTTTCCGGCAAAGGTCATGCGGCGCACATCTGTAAATCCTGTGCTTCTTTATCGCCGGAGAAACAAGCGGAGCAAATGACGGTAAACCGCTTACTGAATCTCCCTTGGCGGTTATCAAAGGAGCAGATTTCCTGGCTGAAAAACCGAATGAAAGATAAGCGCCCGGAAGTTCGTGCACTGGCAAAAGAACAATACGAGATGAGGTTTCCTCCGAAGCGGTTAGAGGACATCGAGGACGATTTTATAGAATAGCAAAAGCGGTCTGCACCATGCAGGCCGTTTCTTTTTTAGAAAGGAGGCCCTTCTATGGCAACCACACGCATCATGCCCCTGCATATCGGAAAGGGGCGCACTGAGAGCCAAGCAATCAGCGATATTATTGATTATGTGGCAAATCCGCAAAAGACTGACAACGGAAAACTAATTACCGGCTATGGCTGTGACAGCCGGACCGCCGATGCAGAGTTTCTGCTGGCGAAGCGGCAATATATCGCCGCCACCGGGCGGGTGCGCGGGGCGGACGATGTGATCGCTTACCATGTGCGCCAGTCATTCAAACCCGGTGAAATCACGCCGGAAGAAGCCAACCGTCTGGGCGTAGAATTTGCAAAGCGTTTTACTAAAGGCAATCATGCCTTTGTGGTCTGCACTCACATAGACAAGTCGCACATTCATAATCACATTATCTGGTCATCGGTCAGCTTAGAATATGACCGGAAGTTCCGAAACTTTTGGGGCAGCACCAAGGCGGTTCGTCGGCTAAGTGACACCATCTGTATTGAGAATGGACTGTCCATTGTAGAGAATCCGAAACTTCACGGAAAGAGCTATAACAAATGGCTGGGCGATCAGGCAAAGCCATCTCACCGAGAGCTGCTTCGTGTGGCGATTGACAAGGCATTATCACAAAGTCCTGCTGACTTTGAAGAACTGCTGAAGCTGTTGCGAGAATATGGTTGTGAAGTCTCAAAGCGCGGAAAATCGTATCGACTGAAACTCTCTGGTTGGGAGAAAGCCGCCCGCATGGACAGTCTGGGCGAAGGATATGGATTGGAAGATTTGCGGGCAGTTCTCTCCGGGAAGAAAGCACATACCCCGCGAAAGAAAACAGTCACACAAGCAGAGCCGCCCAAGGTCAATCTGCTGGTGGACATTCAGGCAAAATTGCAGGCTGGAAAAGGTACTGGCTATGCTCAATGGGCTAAAGTTTTCAATCTGAAACAAATGGCGCAGACCATGAATTACCTGTCAGAGAACAATCTGCTGGAGTATGCGGTTTTGGAAGAAAAGGCTACGGCTGCCACGGCACATCACAATGAACTTTCGACGCAGATCAAAGCGGCTGAAAAGCGCATGGCAGAGATCGCTGTTCTGCGTACTCACATCGTAAATTATGCCAAGACCCGTGAGGTCTATGTGGCATACCGCAAGGCGGGTTACTCTAAGAAATTCCGGGAAGAACATGAGGAAGAAATTCTGCTCCACCAGGCTGCTAAGAATGCCTTTGATGAGATGGGAGTCAAGAAGCTTCCCAAGGTCAAAGAGTTGCAGACGGAGTACGCGAAATTGCTGGAAGAAAAGAAAAAGACCTATGCCGAGTACCGGCGTTCCCGTGAGGAAATGCGGGAGCTTTTAACGGCAAAGGCAAATGTAGATCGAGTGCTGAAAATGGAGGTAGAACAGGATGTTGAAAAAGAAAAAGACCACGGCCAGCGGTAAGCTGGTCCTGGTCAAAAGCGTTCGCAGAACGCGCAGCCACAGAATGAAATTCTGTGTTCAAAGGGGCTTGGGGGCGCTGCCCTCAACAAGCAAGCGGAGAGGAAAATCACAAAGGGATTTTCTTCTCTGCGGGCCTGTGTGTATTAACACAGGCATTGCTTGCCAATATTATCCCGAATCTGGACTCGTAAAAACATGAACGGGCTATTTTCTTGAATTTCGTCCAGGCGTGTGTTATTATAAAATCAGTAAGTTATAATTAACTGATTGGAGTGAGGATAATGGGAAATGCCAGTTTCAATCAAGACTGGTACGGTATGCAGGCCAAAGTTCTGGCGCAAAGTGATGATCGTGTAGTCGTAGATTATGGCTGCAAAGGCCGGGGAATTGTAAAAAACTATAATCTGTTTGAGGGAATACAGCTTTGTTTCCTCGATTTTGAATCAGATGAGTCTATGGAAACACAAAAGTTTAATCCAGATATTATTCAGATCACGCACTGCCAGACCGGCCGGTATGAATGTGAATTTGCTAACCACACTGTATCGTATTTGCCAGAGGGCTATTTTAGCGTTGCGGCAACAGAGCATTTGCCGGTTTCCTTTTCTTTCCCTTTGGGAAAATATTACGGCGTCAGCCTCGTCATTGACCGTCAGGCGCTTTCAGATGGAACACGCCGGATGATGCAGACAATCCCTATTGACCTTGATAAAATAGGAACAACGCTGGGACTTGAAACACGGTGGTATGTCAGTGATACCCCAGCGCAGTTGAAGCATCTGTTTTCAGAATTATATTCTGCCGCTGAGACGGAGCCAATCGGCTATTTCAAAATCAAAGCTATCGAATTACTATACCACATGGATCAGTTGACACAGATTAACGGGTGCGATTTGAAGTATTTTGATAAGAAACAGATACAGACCACAAAAGCGATACGAGAATACCTCATTTCCCATTTGGATGAAAAAGTGTCTCTGGAGCAGTTGGCAAAGGAAGCACACTTAAACCTCTCTGTTTTTCATTTGGTTTTTTCTCATATCTACGGAGACACACCCTATGCGTATCTCAAAAAATACAAAATGAATTTAGCAGCCCAGTGGCTCTCGAAAGATAAAATGAAAATCGGGGATATAGCTTTAGAACTCGGATATAGCAATGCCAGCAAATTTGCTAAAGCGTTTCAATCTGTGTATGGGATGTTACCAAAGGACTATCGAAAAAATAAATAGGAAGAACGGGCTATTTTCTGCATCATCTCAAAGGAATGGAGCGGAAAAAAATTGAGGGACTGTGTATAATGGGTTGATGCAGTTAGCTTTATCTAACTGCATCAACCCATTTTTAGGAGGTGGTGATTTGTGCTTGTTATAGACACACGAATAAAGTTGTTGTTATTCATTCTTATCAACTTTATGGTGTTCGGCTTGAAGGATTTCATTCTTGGCAGCGTGTGTTTTTTCTTTATCTGTATCCTTTCGTGCCTGATGGGGCAGAAAAAGATTGTATTGAAATACCTTATCTTTTATGTGGTGATTGCGGCCATACAGCAGCTTTGCGCCTTCCTTCCCCAGGCCATCGAAACTATTTTGTCGATCTTCACATTGTTTATTCGGGTGATGATACCCGTGGTACTCTTTGCCTCAACCTTTATCGCTACAACGAAAGTCAGCGAATTGATTGCGGCCATGTACTCGCTAAAAATTCCTCGGAGCATTACCATTACATTCGCTATGGTATTGCGCTTTTTTCCGACTTTCAGTGAGGAGATCCACAATATCTATGACGCGATGAAGTTAAGAGGCATCGCACTTTCGTGGAAAAATGTATTCACGCGCCCTGTGCTCATTCTGGAGGCAATCGCTATCCCCATCGTGATGCGCTCTGCTTCGATTGCAGAAGAATTATCTGCTTCTGCGGTGACACGAGGCATTGATAATCCGGCACAACGAACTTCGTTCATTCAGCTAAAAGTTCATGCTAAAGATTGGATGGTACTGTGCTTCTTTCTTGTTGCCTTCGTTGTGCTGTTTTTCTGCAAATACCAGATATATGGGAGGATATGATGATGATTGATATTGACCATGTATCTTTTCAATATTCCGGCGCTGAACAGGAAAATCTGCAAGATTTCAATTTGCAGATTAAAAAGGGGGAGTGTGTTGTTCTCACTGGCGAATCTGGATGTGGAAAGACTTGTGTGACCAGGTTGATAAATACGCTTATTCCCCACTTTTACGAAGGGGAAATGTCCGGGGCGGTTCTCATTGACGGAGTTGATACCCGCACGATCCAACCGCACGATTTGTCAGACAAGATAGGCTCTGTTTTCCAAAATCCGCGCAGTCAATTCTTCAGCCTGGATACGGACAGCGAGATTGTGTTTGGTATGGAAAATAAGGGGATGCCTTATCAAGTGATGTTGAACCGTTACCAACAGACTATCCGGGAATTACATATTGAAAAGTTAAAGGATCGCAACCTGTTTGACTTGTCCGGCGGGCAAAAGCAGACCATAGCCTTTGCCAGCGTTTACGCATTAAATCCTGATATTTTTGTCTTGGACGAGCCTTCCTCAAACTTGGATCCGGAGGCCATCCAAGAACTACGGCGGCTGCTTTTGCTGATTAAGGCGCAGGGAAAAACGATTGTTGTATCCGAACATCGCCTTTACTTCTTGAATGGGATTGCAGACCGCATTGTCCTTATGGAACATGGTAAGCTGAAACAATCTTGGTCCGCCCGTGATTTTGCTTTACTCAGTACCGAGCAAATCAAGGCGCTGGGACTTAGAAGCTATACGCCTGCAAGGTTAGAACTTCCAGAAACAATGCCATCTCGAAACGATACCCCGGCTGTCGAAGTTAAAGATCTTGCGATAGGATATGAGAAAGGGAAACCCGTGGCGCAGCACCTGAATTTTCGTGTCTACCCAGGAGAAATTGTTGGTGTGGTAGGAAAAAATGGATGTGGGAAATCAACTTTAGCCCGGACTTTATGTGGCTTGCAGAAGGAACTCCGTGGAGAAGTTCTATACCAAAACAGTATGATCCCAAGCAAACGGCGGATCAGGAAAGCATATCTTGTCATGCAGGACCCGGACTATCAAATGTTTACCGATAGCGTTTACCAGGAACTACTGCTGGCATTATCTGACCAGAAGGATAAAGACGAAAAGAGAATAGACGATATTCTGGATGAGCTGAATTTGACGATTTATAAAGAGCGGCATCCAATGTCCCTATCAGGTGGGCAAAAGCAGCGCACTGCTATCGGCGTTGCGGCTCTCCGGGATGCAGAGGTACTTATTTTTGATGAGCCTACAAGCGGCTTGGACTACAAAAACATGGAGAGTGTTGCAGGAATTTTAAGTGCGCTGTCCAAAAGAGGGAAAGCCATCTTGGTGATTTCCCATGACAATGAACTACTGATGAAGATTTGTTCCCGTGTCATTCGCATGGATGAAAAGACTTCATCTTAGTTATATACCAATAATAGAAAGGGGCTATCTATATGAGTGAACAAGCAAAAGCTGTCGGCGTGTCCGACAAAATGAAGGCAAAGGACTATATTACACTGGGCATTTTTACGGTTCTGTTCTTTGCCGTAGTAATGGTGTGCATCTTTGCCTCCGCAGCTACCGTGGTGACCTTTGCGTTTGGGAGCGCCATTGCTGCAATTCCTGGAGGCATTATCTATATGCTGATGCGCGCTAAAGTGCCAAAGGCCGGGAGCGTTCTCTTGAGCGGTGTGGTGATCGGCCTGATTGAGTTTCTGATTGGCGCAGGATGGGCGGTTGCTGTCGGTTTTATTGCCGGTGCCATAATTGCGGAGCTTCTGGCCCGTATCGGCCACTACAAGAGCTTCTGGCTGAATACCATTGGCTATTCCGCCTATATGATGTTCTTTGCGCTGGGAACCTATCTCCCTATGGTCATTATGACCGGCTATGTGGATGATATGTCCACCTCTAACGGTGTGAGTGCTGAGTATCTGGCAGAGTTACATAGCTTTATGAATGGAACAATGGTAGTCATTATCGCCGTTGTGACTTTCGTTGCAGGCATCATCGGCGCTTTGATTGCAAAAGGTGTGTTCAAAAAGCACTTCCAGAAGGCAGGCATTGTCTAAGGGCGATATAGTTGCGACTAACTCTCTGGTATCTTTGGGCTATTTTGGACAGTGGAACAGAGTTATGGAGTAGCAGGCAATTCCAAAGGTTGATAAAATGAGTGGTGAGGTTAGAAACTGCTAACCTCACCATTTTCAATTTTAAGGAGGGTTCATGCTATGTCAAACGCAAAGTCGAAACAAGCAAAACCAAAGACGGGTTTGGCGCGATGCATGGAATTGGCTTCTGACAGAAAGGGCCTTGTGTTCTTAGCTGCGGTTCTTTCGTCACTGGCGGCCATTGCTTCGTTCATCCCGTACATAGCGGTCTATTTTATGATCCGCTCGATTATCGGGGTTTTCCCGAACATTGACCAGTTGGATATGGGGATGGTCATGAATTACGGCTGGCTGGCGCTCGCCGGGATCGTGGCGAATATCCTGCTATACTTCCTGGCTATTTTCAGTTCACACATGGCAGCGTTCGGAACGCTGTACGAGTTGAAGGTTCTCTTTGCAGACCATATTACTAAAATTCCACTTGGGTATCACCTGACGATTGGCAGCGGACGTCTGCGGAAAATCATGGATGAAAACATTGAAAGCGTAGAGGGCTTTATTGCTCACCAGTTCCCGGATTTTGTCGCTTCTATTACAGCTCCCATTGTCATGGTCATCATCCTACTGGCCGTTGACTGGCGGTTCGGTCTTGCCTCTCTGGTCGGTATCATTCTGGCGTTTGTTGCGGAGTTCATTGGCTTTGGCAGCGGCGAGATGAAAGAGAATATGGGTAAGTACCAAAAAGCCCTAGAAGAAATGAACAACGCTTCTGTGGAGTATGTTCGTGGAATGTCGGTTGTAAAGGCGTTTAACCAGACCGCATCCTCTTTCAAAAAACTCAAAGAAGCAATTACCGGATATACAGAGTGGGTCCTGAAATTTTCCCTGGGCTGGCAGAACTGTATGCCCGCTTTCACCACAATCATCAATAATGTTTATCTGATCCTTGTACCTGTCGGAATTTTAATCGGCTCCAGGTCGGATGATTTTGCTGGGTTTGCCATGACCTTCATTTTCTATTTGCTCTTTGTACCCGCAATTTCCGGTGTACTGAACAAAATCATGTATATCTCCGAATCGTTCATGCAGATTGATGGGAATGTGGCTCGGATGGATGAAATTCTGAACATCCCTGAAATGCCGGAAACATCTCATCCTAAGAAACCTGTTGGGGATGATGTTGCTTTCCACGATGTCAGCTTTTCCTACACGGGGGATGTTTCCGAGAAAGCCCTGGAAAATGTATCTTTCTCAGCAAAACAGGGACAGATCACAGCTATTGTCGGCCCGTCCGGCGGCGGCAAAAGTACGATTGCCAATCTGATTTCTCGGTTTTGGGATGTATCTTCTGGCAGCATTACCATCGGCGGCGTAGATGTGCGCGATATGGCGGAGGATGACCTGATGCGCCATGTCAGCTTTGTGTTCCAGGATATTTTCCTGTTCAAGCAGAGCATCTTGGATAATATCCGTATGGGCAATCCTTCGGCCAGTGAGGAACAAGTGATTGCGGCGGCGAAAGCGGCGCAGTGCCACGAGTTCATCTCCAAACTACCGGGCGGGTATCATACGGTGGTCGGCTCCAAAGGCATCCATCTCTCTGGCGGCGAGCGCCAGCGAATTGCCATTGCGCGGGCCATTATCAAGGACTCGCCCATCATCGTGCTGGATGAGGCAACGGCGTTCAGCGACCCGGAGAATGAATACCTGATCCAGAAAGCTTTTGAAAAGCTGATGCAGGGTAAGACAGTTATCATCATCGCACACCGCCTCTCCACGATCCGCAATGCAGATAAGATTATTGTCATGGAGAAAGGGCACCTGATCGAAGAAGGAAAACATGACGAGCTGGTGGACGCAGGCGGACGCTATGCGCAAATGTGGAACCACTATACAGAAGCGATTGGCTGGAAAATCAGCGGAAAGGCGGTGTAACTATGAGCAGATTACAAAAAGCTCTCTTTTTATCAGACAAAGGTTACGCAGATCTGAAAAAAGCAATCTTCGCCTGCACATTGACGAACTTGGCTATGCTTCTTCCGTTCTGTGTAACTGTTATGATTTTCAGTGAAATTCTGACTCCCTTTGTCAATGGCGGCTCCATTCAGTGGAACCATATCTGGATGCTGTGGGGCGCGGGTATTGTTTCGGCCATTCTGGTATTTCTGGCTGCTAAAAACGATTACCGCAAAACCTATATTGCCTCATATAAAGAGTCGAACACGACCCGGCTTCGGATTGCGGAGCATCTGCGGAAACTTCCGATGAATTTCTTTAACACCAAGGACCTTTCTGAACTGACCACAAATATGATGGCAGATTGCAGCAGCATGGAATCCCTGCTCAGCAGCACGATCCCTCCGCTGATTGCAAACGGCATCACGGTGACCCTGACCTGCATCCTGCTGGCCTTCTTTGACTGGCGGCTTGCTTTGTGCGTATTTATCACGGTTCCGATTGCCTTCCTCATTATCTGGCTCAGCCGGAACCATCAAAAGAAGCTGTTTGAAAAACAGGTTGACGCAAAGCTGGTTGCTTCTGACCAGGTACAGGAATACTTGGAAGGCATGAAGATCATCAAGTCCTGCGGGCTGTCCGGTTCTCATTTCAGCGCGCTGGATAAAGCTCTGTTAGCAATGAAAAAAATCGCCATCAAAGTGGAGATGGCTGTCGGCGTGTTCATGTCCAGTGCAAGTATGATTTTGCAGGCTGGCATCGGTATCACGATTTTTGTTGGCGCTATTCTTCTAACACAAGGACAGATTGAGCTTCTTCCTCTGCTTATGTTCCTGCTGATGGTCACACGGATTTATGGACCGATCCTGGCGATCCTGGCGAACCTGTCCTCACTGCTGAATTTGAATGTGGTCACAAGTCGTATGCGTACCCTGCTCACTACCCCTGCGATGGACGGTGAAGGAAAAACGGTCCCGAACTGCGATATTGAGCTTTCCCATGTGACCTTTGCCTACAATCAGGAAGATGTCATCAAAGATGTTTCTTGTAAAATTCCCCAGGGGAGCGTGACTGCCCTTGTTGGCCCGTCCGGCTCCGGTAAAAGCACGATTTCCAAACTGATTGCCCGGTTTTGGGATGTTCAGCAGGGAAAGATCACCGTGGGCGGAAAAGACATTAAGAGTATGGAGCCGGAAAGTCTCATGTCTTATATGTCCTTCGTGTTCCAGGATGTGACCCTGTTCAATGATACGGTTATGAACAATATCCGTCTTGGCAATCCAAACGCAACGGACGATCAAGTAATTGCTGCGGCCAAAGCCGCCTATTGTGATGAATTTGTCCGGGAAATGCCGGACGGGTATCAGACGGTCCTCGGTGAGAACGGCAGCACTCTTTCCGGCGGTGAGCGCCAGCGTATTTCCATCGCCCGCGCATTGCTGAAAAATGCACCCATTATTCTGCTTGACGAGGCAACAGCATCCCTTGACCCGGAAAATGAAGTCCTGGTTCAAAAGGCGATTGCCAAACTGGTGGAGGGTAAGACGGTCATTATGATTGCTCACCGGCTCCGTACAGTTGTAGATGCAGACCAAATCCTCGTCCTTGACAATGGACGGTTGGCAGAGTATGGAACCCACGATGAGCTGATGAAGAAGAACGGATTGTACCATAAACTGTTCCATATCCAACAGGAGAGTCTTGGTTGGGCTGTGTAAATTGTTTTAGAAGGGAGATGTTCCATGAAACTTCATGCGTCCGGGGAGGACTACCTGGAAACCATCCTTGTTCTCCAAAAGAAACTCGGTATGGTACGCTCCGTAGATGTGGCCCGGCACATGGAGGTGTCAAAGCCCAGCGTGTGCCATGCAGTGGCTACCTTGCGGGACGGCGGCTTTCTCACAATGGACGAAGATCACTTTCTCCATTTGACCGATGTGGGCCGCGAGGTGGCTGAAAGAACCTATGAACGCCACTGTTTCTTTACCGAGCAGCTTATTGCCGCAGGCGTTGATCCCAAAACTGCGGAGGCCGACGCCTGCCGGATTGAACACATTATCAGCGATGAGAGTTTTGACCGGCTGAAAGAGGCAGCCGCACAAAAGCAAGAATAAACCGAATAAGCCAAGCGATCCTACCCCCGACCAACGGGGAAAAGAAAAAAACCGTTGCAGGGCAGGTAGCTTCGTGCGCCCATAATGGATTTTCAAGGACTGCGGCGGTTTTGAGTAACATCAAGGCCGCCGTTCCTTATGCCCTCGACAAAGGAGTGACGACTACACGCTGACACGGCGGCTTTAGGAGGGAGCCGCCGTGAAGCAAAGACCGCTTCGACATAATTCGGCAGGAATTTACCTGTCAAAAAAAGCCTGACCGTCAATCGGTCCCCATCTGCTTATGAACAGGCACTATCGTGGCTGGTCCATAAGCGTCATAAGTCCTCTTTTAGCAGCGCCAGCCGCCGTTCTTCGGATGCTGGCGCTTTTGTTTGTCGTTTTTTCGGGAATTTCCCCGAAAGGTGTCGCTCACCGCCTTCATTTCGGTTCACCCGTCAACCCGTGAATCGAAATGGAGGTACATAATGCAGAAGATCAATCTTCGGGAACTGTATCCCGATGTGTATAAAAGCGATGTCTTTGTAGACGTGGCCGAGGAAGTCGTGGCCGCGATCCGGGGCCAGGAGCAGGACGATGCCGCCTATGAACGCCGGAAGTTCCGGCACAAGGCTCACTACTCTCTGAACCGGGAGGATGGCATTGAAAACGATGCCCTCAACCGGCCACTCACCCCGGCGGAAGTCCTGGAGCAGAAGCTGCTGCGGGAGGAAGTGTATGCCGCGCTGATGCAGCTGACCGCCATCCAGGCCCGGCGTATCTACGCCCGGTTTTACCTGGGCATGACGGTGGCCGAGATCGCCCGGATCGAGGGTGCTGACCGCCGCCGCGTGTGGGAGAGCATCCGGCGCGGACTGAAGAAGCTGGCGCGGTTGCTGGATACGGCCCAATAACCTGACCGCCGCATAGCGGCAAAAAGAGAGCCGGTGGAGGTTTTTATTCCTCCACCGGCTTACTTATTCTCTAAATGTTCATCTGGGTCAACCCCAGCCGTCTGCACCATCTCTTTTAGCTCATCAGTCAACGCACGGGTCGAGTTTAACAGCACTTTTCTGGCAGCCGGAGGGCACGAAAGGTAAAGCTGCCGCATATCGTTGGCGGCTTGCTCATCTTCAGGCAGATCGAGATTCATCAGGGAATCTAAAGATAAATTCAAGACTTTGCAAAAAGCGCGCAGAACCTCAAAAGAAGGATTCTTCACCCCTCTTTCGCAGCCTTGAACGTGCTTTAGAGAAACGTGGCTCAGATCTGCGAGTTCCTGCTGCGTCAATCCTTTTTCCTTACGCGCTTTTTGTATCCTTCGTCCCAGCTCTTTTATCAGTTCCATAGGCACTATCGTCTCCTTTATCATATTTTATCGTGCCCATTTCCTTGCAGGAAGAACCTCATAAAAGGCGTTTTTGAGTACGATAGTACCTATTTTGTTGTGCTTGTAAGGAGATTGCGCTGTCCGCAGCTTCTATGAAGGGACAAGGCAAAATATTTTTTCAAATAAATCGCAGTACAGACAGGACAAATCGCCTGTTTTTGTCATGGCTGTCAAGAAGGAGCTTTTCTTTCGCTGACCTTTGACAACTGAATACACGGCAGAACAGGTACATAACCCGCGCATGAGCGAGTGCAGGACGCCGCGAAGATGGAGCAGCCAGGAGGTGATGGACAAGCTGTTTCGGAGCGATCAACGTCCCTGTGACCCGGATGGTGGCACATCCGGCGCGATGAGGGCGCGGGGGCTTAAAGATACTTCCTCACGGCCCGCCAAAGACTTGGGGGGAACCCTGCGGCACACGATACGAACGATGCTGCGGAGTTATGACAGCCGCGCCAGCGGAGACCTGTTGTGTTCCCATCGTCAGGGGGCGTGGCAAATATGACGAGTAATCCGAACAGAATAACAGTAGCCGCACCAGGTTTTTTATCCGAAGATTTCTTTCAGACTGGTGCGGCTGTTTAAGTATTAAGATATTAAGGAGGCGAGAGTGATGTTTGAAAAATTCCATCGAGGTGACATATATTCGGCTGATTTAAGCCCTGGTATCGGCTCCGAACAAAGTGGCTCTCGTCCTGTACTCATTCTTCAAAACAATGTGGGAAATTGTTTCAGTCCTACGATTATTATTGCAGCAATTACCAGTGTAAGCAAAAAAAGCAGAAAGTTCCCCACGCATTACCACTTAAATGACAGATGCGGTTTGGTGAAACCATCTGTTGTTATGCTGGAACAGATCAGAACAATCGACAAGTCGAGGTTAAAAAACTATATTGGTCATCTAAACAAGGATGACATGGAAAACATAAACAAGACGCTCTTGTGCAGTCTGGGGATTACATAAAAGTGCCGAAAGGCCGTATCATTTTCAGGCTGTGCAAGTAGAGTTATAATTTCGTTAGGAATTGCGGAGGTGATTCTGAATGGAGAATATCCAGCATAAAAGCGCATTGATTCCTTCAGATGAAATCCGGTCAGAAGAACTTCTGGCGGAACAAAAATTTGAAGCGTTTATCACTTCGCTGGCACATATCATCGAGAAATATGGTATGAGAGTGCTGGGCGAGGTTGACGGAGCTGCGTGAGAATCGCAGCTTTACATAGGATATTTTCCAAAAGTAAATTTTGGAGGTATGAATTATGAACCGATATGGAAAACGCTGTGTTTTGTATCCGAGGGTCAGCACAGAGATGCAAGTGGACGGATACAGCCTGGAAGGTCAAAAAAATATGCTGACACGATTTGCGGATCGTGAGGAAATGATCGTTGTTGATACTTATGAAGATGCCGGTAAATCCGGTAAATCCATTGAGGGACGGCCTGCCTTTCAAAAAATGCTCAGAGATATTGAGGATGGCTTGGACATTGATTATATTTTAGTGTATAAGCTGTCACGGTTTGGCCGTAATGCAGCAGATATACTTAACTCTTTGGAGCTGGTTCAATCTTATGGTGTAAATCTGATTTGTATAGAAGAAGGGATTGATTCCTCTCAGACAAGCGGAAAACTTTTGATTTCTGTACTATCTGCTGTAGCTGAGATTGAGCGTGAGAATATTATCGAGCAGACGATGAACGGGCGGCGCGAAAAGGCACGGCAGGGTGGATGGAATGGTGGCTTTGCTCCTTACGGATATACACTGGAAGATAACAAGCTGATGATTGAAGAAACAGAGGCTGTGGCAATACGGAAGATTTTTGAATTATATACTTCATCGGAAATTGGTTTGGGTGGTATCGCGAATCAGTTGAATTTACAAGGTATACGGAAAATTCCGAGGCAGAATGGCACATTAGAGGATTGGACAGGACATTTCATTAAACTGATATTGGATAATCCGGTTTATTGCGGTAAAATTGCCTATGGACGGAGAACGAAGGAAAAAGTCAAAGGCACAAAAAACGATTACCAGATGAAAAGAAATGACGATTACATTCTGACAGAGGGACAGCATAAAGGAATCGTTAGTGAGGAGGTATGGGAAAAGGCTCATGCCAAGCGTCTTAGAACCGGAGTAAAGCAACCGTCAAAAATTGGGCGGGATCGAGTCCATTTGTTATCCGGTCTGCTGAAATGCCCGGTTTGTGGAAGTCCCATGTATACGAATAAACACGCATGGACAAATAAAGATGGCACTTACAAAGAAATTTACTATTATGTATGTAGTCGGAATAGAATGGTCAGGGGTAAGCATTGTGAATATAAGGCAATGCTGAAAAAGACCGATATTGAACCGATGGTCATTGAGGCAATTCGTGAGATCGTAAGGAATGAGGAATATGCCCAGGCCATTAAAAAACGGATTGGCGTTCAGATTGACACGAAAGCAGTGGATAAAGAACTGGAGGGCTATCAGGCAAAGCTGAAGGAAGTTGATCTGAATAAAACAAGATTGGAACGGGAAATTGACAGTCTCCCTGCTGATGCAAAATACCGGGAACGAAAGCTCCATGATATGACCTTGCGGTTAGATTCCCTATATGATGTCATTGTTGAGCTGGAGGAAAAAATCGAAGATGCCAAACTTCGGCGAGATGCAATTAAGCAGCAGGCAATTACTCTTGAGAATATTTACAAAATCATGGTGAATTTCGACTGCGTTTATAATATAATAAATGACGAAGAAAAGAGAAATGTGGTCACAGCCTTGATTAAGGAAATTGAAATTTACAGAAATGACGAGTCTGAATATCCGCTAAAGCGGATTGGCCTGAATTTTCCGGTGTTCAAGGATGGCGGGGAAGTTACGGAACTTTTGTGGGACAAAGGGAATACCGTTGAGACGGTTGTTCTTTTGTCAAAACTGCAGCAGAAATAAAAAGAGTCTGATAGAGCGGGATTTGACGGAGGTAATGAAATGTTTGAAGAATTAGGAATTAGTTTTGGCACAGCACTAATCGTTTTACTTACATTGTATTTTATAGTTAAGTGGGCTGTCAAAAATGGAATAAAAGAAGCCTATAGAGATATTACAGGGAAAGTCACTACCGAAGATATTGAGGAAGAACAAATATGTAATGAACTAGGTCTTAACGAAGAGGAGAAATAGTTAATAAAGAGAGGTGCATATGCTATGCCAGGTATACTCGTGGTTGAAGATGATGAAAATTTAAATCGTGGAATTACATTTTCACTGAAAAAATCCGGATATGAGGTTTTTTCAGCAGAATCAGTGAAAAAAGCGAAAAGAATTGCAAGTGATAATAATGTGGATGTTACCATTTGTGATGTGAATCTTCCAGATGGGAATGGTCTGGAATTTGTAAGGTGGATGAGATGCAATTATAATACATACATTATTTGCCTTACAGCACTAGATCAGGAGATAGATCAGGTCATGGGATATGAAGCAGGGGCAGATGATTATATTACAAAGCCGTTTAGTCTTTCGGTACTTCTTTTGAAAATAGAAGCACATTTCCGCCGCAGACAGGAGAAAACGGAAGCCGGAAAGCTGATTTCGGGAGATATCGTATTTATCGCAGGAGAAATGAAAGTCCTGATAAAGAGTCGTGAAATCAGTCTGACAAAAACGGAGTTGAAAATGCTGACTTTTTTTCTTCAGAATCCGAAACAGATTCTTTCAAAAACACAAATATTGGAAAATGTGTTTGATCTGGAAGGGGATTTTATGGATGAAAATACAATCGCTGTCAATATCAGAAGACTCCGTGAGAAAATTGAAGATAATCCGGCTGCACCGGTTTATATAAAGAATATCAGAGGTCTTGGATATATATGGAATCAGGAGGTAAGGCAGTGACAAAGAGATATCGCAAGAAGATTACAGTAGTGCTCTCCTTGGTATTACCTGTCATATTATTGTTTGCAATATTAAATTGCTTTACCACGTATGTGTTTTATGAAGATTATAAATATAAAATGAATCTTATGACAGAGATTGCTGCAAAGGAAGAATTTTCCGGGCTGGATGCTGTTTCGGAATTGCTTAAGGATAAGGATATTGAAGCCAACGAACAGGGGAGGCGATTATTGGAGCAATATGGATACTGGGGAAATAAAGGGAATGCATTTTATTCGCAATTCTGGCATCAGGTTATGGTGACTGGTGCTGTAAGCACTGTGATATGCGTGCTTCTTTTGACTTTTTTACTTTATTGGAAGAAAAAAGAAGATGCGAGTCATCAGAAAATTTTAGACCAGTTGGAAGAAATTCTGATCAGATTCCGTGAAAATAAATTTGATGATTTACTGAAAACGGAAAATCACGCAGAACTGGAAAAATTGAATGACCAGCTTGAAGCAATCGGACATCATATTCAGTTGCTAAAGGAAGAAGCAAGGGAAGAAAAAGAGAGCACGAAAGAAATAGTTTCTGATATTTCTCACCAGTTAAAGACACCGGTTGCAGCTTTAGATATATGTTTTAGTGTGCTGATGCAGAATGACTTAAGTGCCATAGAACAGGAGGAGTTTCGTGTCCGTTGTCGGAGTGCTCTGGATGGACTGGAGACATTATTGCAGTCGCTTCTTGAAATATCCAAGATGGAAACTGGACTGATTCAGATGAATAAGAAAAAACTTCCGCTTATGGATACTGTCATATCTGCTGTGAACCGTACTTATCCCAAAGCGGATGAGAAAGAAATTGAATTCGTTTTTGACTATGAAAAAGAGCTGGAAGCATGCACGATTATGCAGGACAAAAGGTGGCTTGGTGAAGCTGTGATCAACGTTCTGGATAATGCAATCAAGTACAGTCCGTGTGGTTCAAAAATATTTATCCGGTTACAAAAAAGGAACGATTTTGTAAGAATGGAAATTGAGGATCAGGGAATTGGTATTCCGCAGAATGAGTATCACAAAGTTTTTCAACGATTTTACAGAGGAAGTTCCAGGGAGGTCATGGAAAAGAGTGGTACAGGAATCGGACTTTTTCTATCAAGAGAAATTATCGAAAAACACGCAGGTACGATCACGGTAACCTCCGGCAAAAAGAAAAAAGGAAGCACGTTTGTGATTCAATTACCATATGTTGGTTAAATTTTAAGTGAGCAGAACTCTTACAATTCTGTAAGAGTTCTGCTCGTTTTTTGAAAGTGAAATGAAAGATTGTCCTGATACAATTTGGATGTAGGTTGAAAAATGACCAAATATATAAACAGGCAAAGAAAGTGTGCTGAAAAGGTACGTTTTACAGAATTGAAAAGGAGGTAGCACATTGAGTGTGATATTAGAAACCAAGCAGCTTTGTAAGTTTTATGGCGCAGGTGAGAATCAGGTCAAAGCGGTCAATCAGGTGGACATTCAGATTGAGCAGGGAGAATTTGTAGCAATTGTTGGAAAGTCAGGATCCGGTAAAAGTACATTACTTCATATGCTTGGAGGGCTTGATACCCCTACAAAAGGCAGTGTTACTTTGGCAGGGAAAGATTTATACAGGATGAAGGAAGATGCCCTTGCTGTTTTCCGCAGAAGAAAAATCGGATTTGTTTTTCAGGCATTTAATCTGGTTTCATCTGTTAATGTCTGGGAAAATATTGTACTGCCACTGGGGCTGGATGGAAGAAAAGTGGATGAAGCGTATGTAAATGATATTATTGCAACTCTGGGGATTGAAAAGAGGATTTACAATCTGCCAAATCAGTTATCCGGAGGACAGCAACAGAGAGTAGCAATTGCAAGAGCACTGGTGAATCGTCCGGAAATTATATTTGCAGATGAGCCGACAGGAAATCTTGATTCTAAGACCAGTGATGAGGTGATTGCCCTGCTTAAGATGACAGCAAAAAAATATGGACAGACAATTGTAATGATTACCCATGATGACGAAATTGCACAGGTCGCTGATCGTATTCTGGTAATTGAGGATGGACAGGTGGTGGATTTTAGATGAAGACAATAAGCAGGATTGCATATAGCAATGACAAAAAGAACAAGACAAGAAGTATACTGATTATGATGTCCATATGTCTGACTACGATGCTGCTTGTGATTATCAGTACTGTGGGAAATGGAATGATCCGTTTACAGAAAAGTCAGGCGGCAGGCTCATATGGAAGCAATTATGGTTTGTTTGTCGCAGCAGATGCCTCGCAGTTAAAGGACGTACGCCGCCGTGCGGAAATAGATGCAATAGGAATTATGTGTACAGAAGGCATAATTAAAGGCAACGAAAACGGTGGTTTTGTCTGCATGGATGAGACTGCAAGAAAAATGCTTCCCTATAATAAGGAATATGAGTTAAAGGAAGGAAAGTATCCGGGGGGAACGCAGGAAATTGCTGCAGGAAGAGCATTTTTTAGTGAAATGGGATATGATGATGTAAAGGTCGGAGATACGGTTACACTGGATTACCGTGCAGGGATGCGGTCAGAATATAAGCCGGAAGAATTTGTTGTCAGCGGAATCCTATATGACCGGGATGAGTATACCATCGAGGCATCTTATGTTGCTTTCGGGTCACAGGAGTTTTACGATGAGCATGTCGCAGAGAATGACAGACAGTATAATATTTATTTTACTTTAAATGATTCTGCAAATGTATCTATGAATAATATTGAACCGGTTATAAAACAGATTGCAGCATCTTGTGGGATCGAAGAAAAAAACGTTATAATAAATGATTTCTATCTGCAATGGATCTTGCAGCCGAGTTATGAAACGATTGCGGTATGTGGAATGCTGATTCTTGCAATTGTACTTTTCTCTGTTGTGGTCATTTATAATATTTTTCAGGTCGGTATTGCCAACAAGATACAGGAGTATGGAAAAATCAAGGCTCTGGGAGCGACAAAAAAGCAGATGAAACAACTGATCTTCAGAGAGGGCATTTTTTTGACAATTTTTTCAATACCGGTTGGATTTCTTTTTGGATTTCTGATTGCAAAATACGGTTTTAACTGGCTGGTAGAACAGGGGAACCTTGTATCAACCCAAACTGGTTCTATGGGCGTTCAAAACCAGCAGGTGCCACTGTTTTCCCTGCCTGTTATGCTTCTATGTATTTTCGTATCATTTCTTACCGTTGCTTTGGCACTGCGTAAACCAATGAAAATTGTTTCACGGATTTCACCTATCGAAGCAACACGGTATTTAGAAAATGTAGAAACACAAAAAAAAGGAAAACGAAATGGCAGAAAAAATGTCACCGTGTTTTCTATGGCAATGGCAAATGTAACGGGTAATCCCAAAAGAACTATTGGTACTATCCTCACAATGGGTTTTTCTTGCGTATTGTTTGTGATTATCTCTAATTATGTGGGAAATATTGACACGGAGCATGAAGCACGTCTTTTTGTTAATCATGGACAATTTGAACTGCAGCTTGACTATTCTGCTGAGTATGATGAAAGATATCCGGAGAATAATCTGGATACGATTCTGACGGATGATCCATTGAATGATTCGCTGATTGAAGAAATCAAAAGCATTCCGGGAGTAACAGATGTCATGACGAGAGAGATTGTCTCTGTAAATCTGAACGGAACAAGATTTCCGGCTACTATTGTGAGTAAAAAGGATTTTGATTTTATGCGCCAAGAAGGGGATATTGGCTCTATGGACTATGATCAGGCGGTAAAGAATGGTGATATTTTCTTTGGCTGGTCGACGTGGATGGAACAAGATGGATATGCTCCGGGTGAATCCATTGCATTTGACTTTGAGAATGGAAGTGGAACCTATACCTATCAGGGAAAGATTGCAGGATCCTTTGTAAGTGCGGACACTTATCTTGTCATTCCGGAAGGTGTATACCGTTCCATGAATCCGAGAGGAACAGCCTATGGCTATTTGTGGATGGACTGTGATAAAAAAGATGTGGCATCTGTGGAACAGAGTCTGAATACTTTGATTTCTAATACTTCACATATAAAAATGGATACCTATCATGCACAGTTACAATCTGCAGAATTAGCAGCCCGCATGATGAAGCTTGGCTGTTATCTGTTTATGGCAGTTGTAGGACTCATCGGTTTTATGAATATGGCAAACACCATGATCATGAATATTACGACAAAAAAGCAGGAATATGGTGTATTACAGGCTGTGGGTATGACAAATAAACAATTAAATTTATGTCTGCAGTTACAGGGACTGATTTTTACGGTTGGTACCATATGCGTAGCTTTGATCATTGGTCTGCCGCTCGGCTATGCACTTTTTTCCTATGCAAAACATAATGGAATATTTGGAATGAATATCTATCATGTTCCAATCGTACCAATTTTTATTATGATTTTTTTGGTCGGTCTGTTGCAGATTGTACTTTCCTGCGTTTTAAGCAGTAATCTGAAAAAGGAAACGCTGGTAGAAAGAATAAGGTATCAGGGATAGCAAGTAATATGTAATGAACTAGGTCTTAACGAAGAGGAAAAATAGATAATTTCCAATTGTATTAATACTGATTTGGCAATAAATACTCTGAAGACAGCCCTTAAAAAGGAAAAACATCCTAAAGTGATTTTGCACTCAGATCAGGGAGTTCAGTTTACCTCATGTGAATTTGTAAATTTCTGTAAAGACAATAATATAACACAAAGTATGAGCAAGGCTGGCTGTCCTTATGATAATGCTCCGATGGAAAGATTTTATAATACGTTCAAAAGCAATTTTTATAACGTAACTTCATTTTCAAATGTAGAGGTGATGGATGAACTAACTACTAAATACATAAATTGGTACAACTATGTTCGCCCTCATTCACACAATAATTATTTAACACCAATGGAGGCTCGTTACAAATAGGTATTTATCGAACAAAGTGTTACAAAAAAGCTTGACCAGTACAGATATTCTATTTAACCTATTGAGAGAACCAGTGGGACAGTAAAAAAGCCATTTTACCTGTCCCCGTTGGCTCTATTAAACAATATATTATGAAAGGCTATGCTATCAATGAAAGGCGTTTGCAGGCATTAGAAAAAACAGTTGATATACAGAGCAGAATGCTTGCCGATGCACTTGATATAGAGGAACTGCTTGATAGCTAACTAACGATTTGTCCGTGGGAGAGATCCTGCGGGCATTTTTGTATCTTTTCTATGAACTCTATTGATTTTGCTTGTCTAATATGGTAGACTATACATAGAATCTAATGGCGTAGACAAGGAGGTTATGAATATGGATTTTCCGAAGATTCACGAAAGCGAATATCGTTTTTGTTTGATTATGTGGGAGTATGAGCCGGTTACTGCTGCCCAGCTTGTAAAGCTCTGCCAGGAACAACTTGGTTGGAAGCGAACCACCACTTATACTGTTATCAAGCGCCTTGGAGAGCGTGGCGTATTAAAGAATGATAACAGCGTCATTACATCTCTCGTTTCTAAAGATGAAGCACAGGCGTATGAAATTGACGAACTGGTTGAGAAAAAATTTCAGGGTTCTTTGCCCGCATTCATCGCTGCTTTTACGAAGCATCAGGATATGTCCGAAGATGAACTCGATGAAGTGCAGCGTATGATTGACTGCATCAGGAAAGGAGGTTCGCAATGAACGAACTTTTTTTGAAGATCATCAACATGAGCATATCGGCAAGCTGGCTTGTCTTGGCTGTGCTGATTCTCAGATTCGTTCTGAAGAAAGCTCCAAAATGGATCAATGTTCTACTTTGGGGAATTGTAGCCATCAGATTGATTTGCCCATTCTCTTTTGAAAGCCCATTGAGCCTAATTCCAAGTGCCGAAACCATTCCACTGAACATAGGCATGGATACCACCCCTACCATCAATAGCGGAATAAGTGTAATAAACAACGCAGTTAATCCCATCATCAGTCAGTCCAATACGCCGATGGCTGGTGCCAGTGTAAATCCGCTGCAAATCACTATTGGTATCTATGAATACATCTGGATTTTCGGCATGATTGCACTTGCACTATATACGGCTATCAGCTATTGGCGTTTGCGCCGCAAAGTTGATACTGCTGTTCGCTACAAGGACAACATTTTCCAGAGTGAGAATGTAAGCTCTCCGTTTGTGCTTGGCATCATTAAACCAAGAATCTACCTCCCGTTCAAAATAAACGGTCAGTATCTGGAACACGTTGTTGCCCACGAGCAGGCACACATTCGTCGTAAAGACCATTGGTGGAAGCCCCTTGGTTTCCTTTTGCTTATGATCCATTGGTTCAATCCTCTCATGTGGCTGGCTTATGTTCTGCTGTGCCGTGACATCGAGCTTGCTTGTGATGAAAAGGTCATCAAGGAACTTGGCAACGAGCAGAGAGGGGATTATATGCAGGTACTTGTGGCCTGCAGCGTAAATCGTCGTATGATTGGCGCTTGTCCTCTCGCTTTTGGTGAGGTTAGTGTTAAGGAGCGTGTGAAGTCTGTGATGAATTATAAGAAGCCTGCGTTCTGGGTTATTATTATTTCGGTCATTGTTTGTGTCGGCGTCGCAGTTTGTTTCCTGACTAATCCCAAGCAAGATAGCTATACATTGCGAATTGTTGTTCCCGCAGGAAGTCAAGAGAAATTTGTATATACGGATGAGGAAGTCAGCACAATCAGAAATTCAATTAAAATATGGTCTGGTGATGGATTGGGTGATACGGAAGTCCTTTTATCTCCAGTCAACAAAACAACAGAAACCAGATACACAGCCACTTATCTTACACATGGTATGCCTGTGGAATTTGATGCAGAAAAAGATACGTGGTTTAAGATTGGTGTGAATATGCAGAACTCCACCAATGAGGACATTATTGTTTATGTTGAAGTAGAAAATGTAGAAGTGCGTATTGTGGATGAGATAAATTCTGTAATAAAGTGGTTTGATTACACAGAGAACCCCTCTGCCATGGATGATGAATCAACTATAAATCTTCCAATATATCCAGATGTTACTTTCAGCTACAACCAGGCACAGATAATTGCGTCAAAACCCTTTGACACCTCAGAACTTATCGACCATACAATTTTGATTACCGGAATGCCGATTTGGAATGCGTACTTTGCAGATCTTACCGGTGATGACTATCCAGAAATCTGTGCTACATATACCTTTGGTTCAGGCATCATTGATAGTCGCATAATCATATATGACTATGCAAAGGGAGCAAGCTATGAGCTGTCTGATCGAGGATATTTCGATTTTACCCTCAGATTGAATGAAGCTGACGGATACCTCTATGTAGATAAAACGAAATATAATACTGATGAACTGGTAGAAACTGGCCGATTAGTTTTCAAGAATAATTGTATTCAGATTGAAGGTTTTTCCAACGAAGCGAATTAGGTGTTCCAAGCTGAAATCCTTGAAACTTATCCTGCACGAATTGCGGATGTTTATAGCATCAAAGTTGCAGCAGAAAAGGGTAGACTAAACTGATTTGAACTAAATTTTGCTGGAAATATATCTTTACAAAACAAAATAAGGAAGAAATAAGAACCAGGGAGATAGTAAAAGCCATTTTACCTGTCCCCAATGGCTCTTATGGATAAAAAGGCACAGTCGCGGAGGCGATTGTGCCTTTTGTCAAAATAAGATTAATATACTACTGCATCATTTGCTGTAAATTTTTCCAGCGAGTTTTCCTTAGTCTGAACACAGACAAATGAAATTCCAGCATCCTCAGCGGCAAAGAACTGACGCTTTGCGGAAGGAGAAATTCTGATCCAATCACCAGCAGCGAGAGTAATTTCCTCTCCGTCAATAATAACTTTTCCCTTGCCAGAAAGGATACCGTAAACTTCTTCGTTTGTTTTATGAGAATGTACGAAAGGAACATTAGCTCCTGCAGGAAGAGTATTAATACTTATTTCAGCACCTGTGAGAGAAAGGGCTTCGTGAAGTTCAACTCGACCTTCATTTCCGATATTTGTTTTTGCATAGTTTGTCATGGTATATACCTCCATTTTTCTTAGTGTTTGTTCTTACAGCCATATAATACTATGTTACGCATTCAAATGTAAGTACGCACCTTTTTGTAACTATACATTCAAAAAAGAATGTGTTATAATTTGTTTGGAGGTAAATGCATATGAAGACAAAAGATGAGCTTCCTGTTTGCCCAGTGGCCACAGCAGTGTCACTTGTAGGTGGCAAATGGAAACTTCTTATTATACGAAACTTAAGAATGCGGTCATGGAGATTTAATGAGCTGCAGCGAGATTTGGAAGGTATATCTCAGAAGGTATTGACGGACAGCTTAAGGCAGATGATGGATGATGGTCTTGTATACCGACACGATTATCAAGAAATGCCGCCAAGAGTTGATTACAGTTTAACTGAATTGGGGGAAAAACTGCTGCCGATTATGGATGCGCTGGCAGATTTTGGAAATTATTATAAATCTGCTATTAAGTAAATCATCCTGGACAGTAAAGAAGCCATTTTACCTGTCCCTATTGGATCAACTCTACGATCCGTAGGTAGCGAAAGCCATCCATATACCGTAAAATAGGCACATGGAGGTAAAAGTATTATGAATCAATATGTAACAGGAACTACGATTAAGGAATTGCGCGAAAAAAATAAGATTACGCAGGTGCAGCTTGCTGAAAAGCTTGGTGTGAGTGATAAGACGTGATGTGACCCCAAAAAGTTAGACTTTTTAGCGTAGCAGTTTTCGGCTGCTACGCATTTTTATGCAGCCAAGTGGGTGAGCCGATATTCC
>NZ_JAJEQN010000002.1:0-175849 GCF_020687335.1 Anthropogastromicrobium aceti | reverse complement strand
TATATGGCGAGGTAACCACATGAGCAAAATAGAAGCATCGAAGATGCGATTTTGCGAATGGGGTTCTGAATAGTTACAATTTTTGCTTTATTCTGCTCTTAGTTGATACTGATCAAGAGAAAGATATACGCAGGTTCCATTGTCTACCTCAGAGGTGATTGAAATGTCGATACCAAGATTTTTACAAATTCGTTTGCATAAGTAGAGTCCCAGACCACTTGCCTTTTTGTCAGTGCGTCCATTGCAGCCCGTATATCCTTTTTCAAAAACGCGTGGAAGATCCTGAGGTGCAATGCCGATACCAGTATCTTTTATGCACAGCACCTTTGGCTGCGAAAAGAAAATAGAAATCGTTCCTGTACGTGTGTATTTGAGTGCATTTGAAAGAAGCTGCTCAATGACAAAGCAAAACCATTTGTCATCAGTAATCATTTGTAGGGTTCCGCTTTCATCACTTGGAGGTGTGTATGAAAGGCTAAGCTTTCTGTTAATAAATTCAGATGAAAAGCGTCGAATTGATTGACGAAGCAGTGGATCAAGCTCGTGCATCTTAAATACATAATCACTTGAATCCGAATCAAGACGAAGAAATGCTAACACCATCTCTACATACTGTTCAATGTGCGACAAGTCACAGGAAAGCTTGCGCGCTAGCAAAGAATCCTCGTTTTGAAGCGTCAGGCGCATGGAAGAGATTGGTGTCTTGATCTGATGAACCCACACCGTGTAATAATCAATCATATCGGTAAGGCGAGTGGACTGTGCCGTTTTAAGGTCAGATATCTGCTCGGCAAGACCAGACAGTAAGAGCTGATAATCTGTGTTTTCAATCGAGTCTGACTGTGGAAGCGCACGAATCATATCAATTGAAAGCTCCGTTAGATTGGAAAGTTCCATCAGCCTTGTGTGTAATGCCTTTGTCTTTGAAAAATCCCATATGAAAAAGAAAAGCCCAAAACAGACACATAGAAGTGTTGGATAAGTCAACGCTTCCAATGGAAAGTTATAAAAGAAAAAGGTGATGGCAAAGGTAATGGAAAACAGCAAAAATAGCAGAATGTATTTAAGTTGCTGCTTTAAATAAGAAAAAAATAGTGACATCGTAAATTCCTCAACTTTCAATCAGGTATCCGACACCAAATTTTGTAGTGATAAAATGTATCAGCCCTGCACTATCTAGCTTTTTTCGAAGACGATTTATATTAACTGTAAGCGTATTTTCATCCACAAATTGATCTGTCTCCCATAGCCGTTCCATTAACTTTTCACGGCTGATAACCTTGCCCTTTTGTTCCATCAGACAGGATAAAATGCGATATTCATTTTTAGTTAATGGGATATCTTCGCCGTTAAAACTTAGCGTGTGATCATTTAAGTCTAACAGTGCGCCGCGGTGTGCAAGCACATTAGAGGTCGGTGCAAAATCATAGCTTCTGCGAAGAAGTGCCTGTATTTTTGCAAGTAAAACATTTAAATCAAATGGCTTTGCAATAAAATCATCGGCACCGAGATTCATCGCCATAATGATATTCATGTTGTCTGCGGCAGAAGAGATAAAAATAATTGGCACACGTGAAAATTTTCTAATCTCGCTGCACCAGTGGTAGCCATTAAAAAATGGAAGTGTGATGTCGAGCAAAATGATATGCGGAGAAAATGAAGTAACTTCACCAGTGACATCACGAAAATTTTCAACAATGCGAACATCAAAATTCCACATGGATGCCTGGGTTTGAATAGCCTGCGCGATGCCTAAATCATCCTCGACAATTAATAGCTTGTATACTGGATTATCCATTGAATTATTTTGTCCTTTCTTAGTTTTATTTTAATTTTTATTCTATCATTCGCTTTAAGCTTTGGCAAGAACCTTGCCAGAACCTTAAAAATTTGCTATGATGACAACATGAGTAAAAGGTGAAAGAGCGACAAATATTGTCAAAATTTGTATTGTTTAAAAGAAAGAGAGGCATTAAAATATGGAAGCAGCAATGAGAAGCGAAGAAGAGATGATGAATTTGATTTTGCAGGTTGCTAAAGATGATGAGCGTGTGCGTGCCGTTTATCTAAATGGTTCGCGAACAAATCCTAATGCACCGAAGGATCGTTTTCAGGATTATGATGTGGTATATGTTGTGACTGATACGAAGCCTTATTATGAAAATCATGATTGGATCAATCATTTTGGAACTGTTCTTTATATGCAAATGCCGGAATACATGGATTTGCTGTTAGAAAAAGAGTATACACCGCAGGATACATTCGGCTGGCTTGCTATCTTTACAGATGGAAATCGTCTTGACATTCATGTGAGTTCATTTGACTATGCTGATAAGGATATTCGTGCTGACAGGTTGTGCCGTGTGCTGTTAGATAAGGATGGACGATATTGTGATATTCCAGAGGAGACGGATGCTGATCATTACGTAAAAAAGCCAACCGCAGATAAATATAGCTGTGAATGCAATGAGTTTTATTGGTGCTTAAATAATATCGGAAAAAGTCTTGCCCGCGGTGAGCTGACTTATGCGATGGATATGCTATATGACTATGTGCGTCCGTGCCTTAGTGTAATGCTTGGCTGGAAGATTGGTGCAGAGAATGATTGGTCTGTCAGCGTAGGAAAATCAGATAAATATATGAATCGTTACTTGACACCTGAAATTTGGAATCGTTATCTTGCAACAGTACCATCATGTGAATATGAGGCAATAAAGCAAGCAACAGAAACGATGATTGATTTATTTGAGGAGACAGCAAAGGCAGTTGCCGAATATTTGGGAACAACATATAATCAAACAGAAGCCGATGCCGCAAAGGAATATTTTAGGTGGGTGTTGGCAAAACAAAAATAAGTAAGGATAAACAGTAATGGAACCATTTTACTATCAACATTTAGAAAAGTCGGAACAGACTGTGTATCATGCAATCAAAACAGGATTAACGGCACTTGAGGATCATTTCCTCGTGCCGTATGCCGATCCTGCACGAATTAGCATGATCTTCTTTCTGGTACGACTCGACTGCCCAGAGATTTTTTATGCAGTGACATTTAAGTTGCGCAAGTGGCCGCAGTCCGATAATCTTGAAATTTTGCCGGAGTATTTATTTGACAAAAAGACAATTCGCCAGCAGCAAAAGGCGATGAGTGCGCGAGTAGAAAAGCTTGCGAGAGCCGTAAGTACAAAGACAGAACTCGAAAAAGAATTATATATTCACGATTTTATCTGTGAAAATATACACTACGATAAACTAAAAAAGTCCTATTCGCATGAAATTATTGGTCCACTCGGTCACGGCGTCGGTGTCTGCGAGGGTATTGCGAAGTCAGTCAAAGTTTTGTGCGATGCCCTAGGAATCTGGTGTATAATTGTAATTTCCGAGGCCAATCCGGAAAAGAAGATTAAATATCGTCATGCTTGGAATATCGTAAAAATCGGAAAGACCTACTATCATCTGGATGCGACATTCGATTTATCGTTGAGCAAGACATTAACGCGCCATGATTATTTTAACTTAAGTGATGATGCCATTTTCCGTGATCATGAGCCAATCATGACAGACCATGTTCCATGCACTGATGGCAGCCATTTTTACTATTTGGAAAAGAAACTTTCTTTTACAAAACAGGAAGAAGTTAAAAAGCGAGCAGCTCAGGCCGCCAAAAAGAAAAAGCCATTTTTATTTCATTGGCGTGGAGGCTATTTGACAAGAGAAATCTTAAAGGAGCTTTTAATCGGTATCGAAGAGGCGGCAAAGGAAAAAGGCAAACAGGCAAAAGTGAGTTTAAATTGGATGCAGGCAGTACTTTGCGTTGAGTTTGAGGATATGGATGAGGCAGTAGCGGTACCAATGCAAAACTCAGATGATGTTGATAACGTTGAGATAGAGCAGGCAAATGAAGGAGAATTACTATAAGCTGATGGGTAAATTTTTATAAATTGTCATACAATGATGTCGAATCTTGTCGAAGTATTTCACTTGCCTTTTTGAGGTGATGTATTATACTAGGTATTAGAAAGACATTAAAACAAACTTTTGATTAGAATGCTTTCATGTATTCCCCGCGCAAGCGGGGATGATCCTACGTTTTTGGGACGTATATGCTTTTCTGGTGAGTATTCCCCGCATAAGCGGGGCTTTTTTATTGTTTCAGATAGACAAAACGATCTTATCTTGCTATACTCAAAACAAGAAATAAAACTTAGAAAATACTATTAAAAATTCTTTCAAAAACTTAGGAGGAAAAGAATAATGGGCAACGGAATAAAACCGTCAGTGTACAGCCACTTTACACTTGGCGATATGGCAGCATACTACATGTTGGAGAAGGAAGATAATCAGATTGAGTTGTTATTGATCCCAACTCAAAAAGAAAAAGAATTAAATGAAAAATTTGATGCATTGTTTGACAGCAAGCGTTTGCATGGTGACAGCTTAATACAGGTAAAGCTGCTAGACGACATTTATCCTGGTGCATACGGACCGGGTACAAGTATGCGAAACAGCGGGACAGTAGACGAATGCCGCTTTGAAAAGCAGGTACATAAAACCGAAGGTACAAAAGAAATTATCGAGACTTGGCTTGAGGATGGCAGAGGTCATCACTTTGTTCACATACTGACATGGACAAAGGGCGAGTATGCGCTGGGCAGCACAACCACTATAATCAATAATGACGATGCTCCAACCACCCTCGAATTGCTGACAAGCTTCTCCATTGGACTTATCTCTCCATTCGAGGAAGCCGATGCATCTGAGTGTCTAAAGCTTCACCGCATCCGCAGCAAGTGGAGTCAGGAAGGGCGACTTGTTACCGAGTCCGCAGAGGATTTGCAGCTTGAGCCATCATGGGCATACTGGCAGGTAAATTCAGCGCGTTACGGTCAGATCGGTTCCATGCCAGTCAAAGGATATTTCCCATTTGGAGCAGTCGAAGACACAAAGGCTGGTGTTGTATGGGCAGCGCAGTTAGCGATTGAGTGTTCTTGGCAGATGGAGTTTTACCGCAGAGATGACGGCATGGCATTTTCAGGTGGTCTTGCAGACCGTGAGTTTGGCCAGTGGATGAAGACTATTAAACCGGGCGAATCTTTCACCACACCAGAGGCAATTCTTACCGTTTGCTGTAGTGATGAGCGCGCAGGAAGCACAGTAGATTACGCATGCCAACGACTGACTCAGTATGCGCAGAAGTATGTAAATAAGGCACCAGAGAGCGAGCAGCATCTTCCGATTCTGTTTAATGAATATTGTACCACATGGGGATTGCCATCCCATGAAAATATTAAGGGAATCCTTGAAGCTGTTAAAGGAAAGGGTCTTGAATATTTTGTTGTTGACTGTGGTTGGTTTGTTGAGGAAGGTGTACACTGGAGCCGCAGCATGGGAGACTATGTTCCTTCAGATCGCTTGTTCCCAGAAGGTCTTGGTGCAGTAAGTGAGGATATCCGTAAGGCAGGCATGAAGCCAGGTATCTGGTTTGAAATTGATAATGTTGGGCGCGATTCTCATGTTTATTCTGAGCGTGAGGATCTGATGCTTCACCGTGACGGAAAAGTGCTTACGACAAAGGAACGCCGTTTCTTTGATATGTGTAACCCGGACGCGATTGCCTACTTAACAGACAAGGTAATCGGACAGCTCAAAAAATACAACTTTGAGTATATGAAGATGGACTATAACGATACGATTGGCATTGGCTGTGATGGTGCAGAATCACTCGGAGAGGGTCTTCGCCGTGACCGTGAGGCATCTGTTAACTTTGTGCGTAAAGTAAAGGAAGAGATTCCGGGAATTATTCTGGAAAACTGTGCATCCGGTGGTCATAAATTAGAGCCATTGATGATGAGTGAGTGCAGCATGGCATCTTTTTCCGATGCGCATGAGTGCGAGGAAATTCCAGTTATTGCGGCATCTCTTCACAGAAGCATTTTGCCGAGACAGAGCCAGATCTGGGCAGTTATCAGAAAGACAGATTCCGTTAAACGCATTGGCTACACAGTTGCAAACACGTTTTTGGGACGTATGTGCTTCTCTGGTGATGTGACAGAGCTGAGTGCAAAGCAGTGGAAGGCAATCGAAGATGGAATGGCATTTTATAAAAAGGCGGCACCGGCTATCCGTGACGGCTATAGCTATATTGAAAGTCACAAGGGAAGCAGTGATCGTCATTTGACTGGCTGGCAGGCAGTGATCCGCGTGCAGAGTGAGGAAGGAAAGCTCTATGAAGGAAAGCATGAAAGTGCATTTGTTACAGCGCATATTTTCCATGGCGAAGTTCCAGAAAAGCTTGTGATTGATCTGCCAGAGGGCTGCCCAAACACGATCGCAGAAGTTTATGCACCAACCGCTATTACCGCAAAGGTAGAGGGCAGACAGCTAATCATCACGCCATCCGAGGAGATGGAAGCGATTAGTGTGCTGTTAAAATAATTTCAACTATTGATTTGCAAAAGCAAAAAATGATGTGTATAATAAGCTGTAGTAAACAATAGGAGGAAATAATATAATGAAAGATCAGAATTGCGCATATTGCATGGAGGGTGAGCTAGTTGCCGCTTTCGGAATTAAAATCTGTGAGTTAGAGACTTCAAAGGTGTATCTGTTCAAGGAGCAGAGTCATCCGGGAAGAGTTATCGTGGCACATAAAAAGCATGTGAGCGAGATTGTTGAACTGACACCAGAGGAGCGCGCCGCTTACATGGAAGATATTGCAAAGGTGGCACAGGCAATGCATGAGCTGTTCCATCCAGACAAGGTAAATTATGGTGCATATGGTGATACAGGTCATCATCTGCATTTCCATCTTGTTCCCAAATATAAGGATCAGTACGAGTGGGGCGGCGTATTTGCTATGAACCCGGGCGAGAAGAAGCTGACTGATGAAGAGTATGATGAGATGGTAAAGCGTTATCAGGAAAAGCTTGTAGGCGGAGTTAATAATTAATGATGGATGCATTTGAAATGCTGCAGGAGCTTCTGGCACAGGGTCAGTTTGAACTGATCCTGCCAGAAGCTTTTGAAACAGCAAAATTAATGGATAAGCTTCGTCTTGTATATCTGATGAATGATGCAGTGGAAAGTTTTCTTGTCTTTCATCAGGTTAAAATGACTGGAAGCTATCAAAGTGATTATGAGGGTGAATTGGACGCATCCTTGCAGAAAGACGGTGATGGATATGTATTATCCGTATGGCAGGGAGAATGTGTCGTCACGCTCTTTTTTAAAAGGCTTGAACTAGAAGTTCATCTCTATGAATATAGTGGAATCGGTCATTTCTGGATGAAAGGCGATGAGGATCTTCGTGTATTAGAATACCAGATTGCAATTCTGCGTGATAAATCTCATTATCTTGGTGAGGAGTACTGTACTGAAAAAGAAAGGCAGCTTGCAAGTCTTGTTGATTTTCCACCGCTGAATGCATGTAGCTATCCGGCAGTGCCAAAGCAGTATCGTGTGGGATCAGAAGATCTAAAAGAAGTTGCACCAGAGGCGATAAAGCTGATGGAAGCTTTCGCTGTGAAGGCCAAAGATCGCGAATTGATTCAGCTGCTTAGGCTATATGAAGGCTTTCCAAAGCCAGTGATCGCAAAGCAAATTGCGAAGCTTTTAAAAAAGAAAAAACATGAAAAAATCACTCAGCTGATTTCTGAATGTTTAAAGGAAGAAAATAAAAAATATCCGCGGCGAACTTTTTCTAAGGAAGCAGATAAAAATCTGAATCAGCTGCTTAAAAAGGCAGAGGCAAAGAGACTTGAATTTAAGAAAAAAGGCATCCGCGCAGAGGTGTTTCGTGAGGAACCGTTTACCATGGCGCAGGATGACCTTGATTTTCATGTTTATTTACTGATTTGGCAAAATGGATGGCACAAAAAGCGAGTGACAGTAGAGGAAATCAAATAGTGTTAATAGCAAAGACTTATTAGTTTTTGTAGCCATTGTTTTCATTCTTATTCCTCTCGTTGGCAAAAAATTGATGCCATTCAGGAATTGGCTCATTTTTTTTGATGGCATCTTCCACAGCGGCATAATAGCGCACTTTTTCACGGATATGAACAAGATCATTTTGAAGTTCCTCAATTTGATTTAAAATATCTTGCTCATGGTCAATCATCATCTGGCTGATGTCGTGTGCATGCTCTTCCATATGCTCTTCATAGAGGTAAAACTGGCGGATTTTAGCAATTGAAAGGCCAGTTCGCTTAAAACACATAATTCCGCCCAAACGGTCAATATGCGACTGATTGTAAATGCGAGCACCAGAAGCGGTGTGGACAACATCTGTCAGAAGACCAAGATCTTCGTAGTAACGAAGCGTAGAAGCAGGCAGCTTGTATAGATTTGAAATCTGTCGGATTGTATAAGTTGGCAGGTCAGTCTTTTTTGCCTCATTTATTATATCATTTGAGTTTGATGAATGCGTCATAAAATGCCTCCTGAATAATTTATAAAAACACTTGACTTCAAGTTAACTTTAAGTGATAAAGTAAGTGTATCAGAAGATTCAAAAAGAATCAATGCAGAAAGGGAGAAGAATTATGTATATTGCAGAAAAAACAAGATATGAAAACATGAAGTATAATCGCTGCGGAGCAAGTGGTTTAAAGCTTCCGGCAGTGTCACTTGGCTTATGGCACAATTTTGGTACAAACGGAAATTTTGACACCATGATGGCTATGTGTGAGACTGCATTTGATAATGGTATCACACATTTTGATCTGGCAAATAATTATGGCCCAGTTCCAGGAGCAGCAGAGGAAAATTTCGGACGTATTTTAAAGAAGAGCCTTGGTGCATACCGTGACGAGTTAGTTATTTCAACAAAGGCTGGTTATGATATGTGGGAGGGCCCTTACGGAAACTGGGGCAGCAAGAAATATTTAGTTGCCAGTCTTGATCAGAGCTTAAAGAGAATGGGACTTGACTATGTGGACATTTATTATCATCACAGACCAGATCCAGAGACTCCACTTGAAGAGACAGCAAGAGCCCTTGATGGCATTGTAAGAAGCGGAAAAGCTCTTTATGTTGGAATTTCCAATTATAATAAAGAGCAGACTATTGAGATTGCAAAGCTCTTTAAAGAGATGGGTACTCCATTTATTATCAATCAGCGCAAGTACTCTATGTTTGATCGTACTATTGAAACTGATGGTTTAAAGGATTATGCATCAAAGAATGGAATCGGAATTATTACCTTCTGCCCATTGGCACAGGGTCTTCTGACTGATCGTTATCTGCATGGTATTCCGCAGGACAGCCGTATTCGTACTGATGGAAGATTCTTAAAAGAGAACGCAATCACCGAGGAGACATTGGCAAAGATCAATGCATTAAATGAGATTGCAAAGAAACGTGGTGAAAGCCTTGCACAGATGGCACTTGCATGGATTCTTCGCGATGGCGATATCACAAGCGTTCTTATTGGTGCATCAAAGCCAGCTCAGATTTTAGACAACATCGGAATGCTGAATGCTCCTGTATTTACAGAAGAAGAGAGAGCAAAGATCGACGAGATCTGCAGCAAATAAAAATAGATCATAAATGACAGCGAAAACCATCAAGACTTGATATTGATATCAACATGTCCTGATGGTTTTTGTTTTTAAATTTTATACTTGACAGAATATACTTCACTGCGGTATAGTAAAGCACAGTAGTGATAACGAGAAGAAGTCTGCTGGAAAGAGGCTGCGGCCCACCGAAGGAGTAACACTCTCAGGTACCTTTTAAGGGAGAAACTGCAGATGGATCGTATCTCTGGAGACATCCGTAAAATCGGAGGCCGAAGGTGCAATTGTGCGTCAGCGCAGGAATCTCTCAGGCAAAAGGACAGAGAAAAAGAGAATAAGTACGTGTATTCTTTTTTAGCCCGTGTTTCCAGAAAAACTGCCAAAAGAAAAAGATGGGAGAAGGAAACATGTGGAGTGCAATTCAAAGTGTTCTGAAGCAAATTGATGATTTTGTCTGGGGTGTGCCGCTAATGGTACTGATTTTGTCAGGTGGACTTTTACTGACTGTCCGTCTTGGACTTTTGCAGGTGCGAAAACTAGGGCTTGCTTTAAAATGGATGGTTCAAAATGAGGAAGAAGGTGAAGGCGAAATCAGTAGTTTCGCTGCACTTTGTACTGCACTAAGTGCAACTATTGGAACTGGAAATATTGTAGGTGTAGCAACGGCTGTATGTGCCGGAGGTCCAGGTGCTCTTTTTTGGATGATTGTGGCAGCTTTTCTTGGAATGGCAACAAAATATTCCGAGGGCTTACTGGCTGTAAAATATCGTGTCGTTGATGAGAGTGGTCATAGTCTTGGAGGACCATTTTATTATATTGAAAAAGGAATGGGAAAAAACTGGAAGTGGCTTGCTAAGATTTTCGCGTTCTTTGGTGCATGTGTTGGACTTTTTGGTATCGGAACATTCAGTCAGGTCAATGGTATCTCTAGTGCAGTTGTAGGATTTTTTGATCCAGACAAATCTTTCGCTGTAACAATTCCAGGTCTTGGTACATATTCATGGGTTGTTGTCATTGCATCACTCGTTCTGACATTTTGTGTTGCTGCTGTTATTATCGGTGGTGTAAAGCGAATCGCAAGCGTCAGTCAGGTTGTTGTTCCATTTATGGCGATTATTTATTTTATTTTTGCGTTGGCACTTGTTTTGTTTAACATTAAGGAAGTACCGCAGGCAATTGTTACGATCGTTCAGGCCGCATTTAATCCAAAGGCCGTGACAGGCGGTGTTGTTGGAAGTATGCTCGTTGCAATGCAAAATGGTGTTGCAAGAGGAATTTTCTCAAACGAGGCAGGTCTTGGAAGTGCACCGATTGCGGCAGCTGCAGCACAGACAAAGGAACCAGTCCGTCAGGGACTTGTTAGCATGACAGGAACCTTTATTGATACGATTGTGATCTGTACACTTACTGGACTGTCAGTAGTCATCACAGGCGCATGGCAGGTAGAAGGACTTGAGGGTGTTCAGGTAACAACTTATGCATTCCAGAATGGCCTTCCATTTTCCAATCAGTTCTGCGCAGCAGTTTTGATGATCTGTCTTGTATTCTTTGCGTTTACAACGATTCTTGGATGGGATTATTATGGCGAGCGCTGCCTTGAATATCTGACAGGAAAAGATGAAAAGAAGATTAAAATTTATCGCTGGCTGTACATCTTGGCTGTATTTATTGGACCATACATGACAGTAGCAGCTGTATGGACGATTGCAGATATTTTCAATGGTCTTATGGCACTTCCGAATATGATTGCACTTTTTGCATTAAGCGGTGTTGTCGTAAAAGAGACAAAACGTTTCTTTGAGGTCTATGCAGATCAAAAAATGGCAAAGAAAAAATCTAGTGTAAATAGAAATAAAGCATCGGAAAATTGAAGAAATTGAAGTAATTATTCAGAATCCCATTCGCAAAAGAAAGCCGCGCAGAGGCAGTTTTGTGAATGGGATTATTTTTTATATCAGAAATAGTTTGTATTCTACTACCGTTTCTGATTGCAAAATATCCTGATTTCGGGTATGCTGTACATAACACAAAGTGCGCGAAATTATGTGTTAATGAATTTTAGAAAGAGGGAAAAAGGAATGGATGAAAAGAAATTAGGACCACTTTTAAGTGACGAACAATTCTTTGGTGAATGTTTGAATCTTGATTATCCGGGAATGGAAGCTGTGAAGGAGGCTGTTGCCGACAAAAATTATAGTCTTGCAAAAAAGGAAATGGCATCTTATATTCGCAAAACATTAGATGCAGATCGTTTCTTTGAGATTCCATATGAGATTCCGGAGAATATTTATAAGCTTCCGGGTGAAAGTGATGCAAAGGCAGCAGAGCGAATCTGCAATCATACGCTTGTGTCTGTTGGTGTTCCTTGTGAGTATGGAAAAGAAAATACAGTTGATTGGGAAGCAAATCCTACATACAATGGATATAAAGAATGGACATGGCAGTTAAGCCGTCACAATGATATCAAGCTTTTGGCGCATGAATATAATAAGACAAAGAATGAAAAGCTAGCATATGCAGCAGCCGAGTTAATGGATTCATGGATGAAACAGGCAGTGTGCCCGGATGCAGACTGTGTTGGATATAAAACAAAGTGCTGGCGAACTATTGAGTGTGGTATTCGTATGGGTGCAAACTGGCCGTATATTTTATTTACATTTTATAAGACACCAGCATTTACTGATGATATTTTGATCGACTGGTATAAGTCAGTATATGAGCATGGTGAGCGTCTTAGCAAAAACCATATGACTGGAAACTGGCTGATCATGGAGATGAATGGTCTTGGTCAGATTGGTATTTTATATCCGCAGTTTAAAAAGTCAGCAAAATGGCTGCAGCAGGCACTTGAAAGTCTCGAAGAGGAGCTTGATCGTCAGATTTACCCGGATGGTTTCCAGTATGAGCTGACGACAAATTACCATGATGTCGTTATCAACAACTATCAGCGTTTTATTGAAGTTGCTTATAAATTTGGAAAAACAATTCCAGATACACTTCTTGAAAAGTTGTCAAGAGCATGTGAGCTTGATATCAAATTGATGATGCCAGATGGCAAAACACCAGATCTAAACGATGGATGCAGACGTGATGTAAAGGGTTCTTATGAGATAAGAAAGAGAATCATTCCAAATGATAAGAGAGCAAAATGGATTACTGAAGGTGATGAGACAGGAGAGCCAGAATATACATCAGCAGCTATGCCATGGTCAGGTTTTGCAGCACTTCGTACCGGTTGGGAACAGGATGATACCTGGGCATTAATGGATGCAGCACCATTTGGAAGAGCGCATCAGCATGAGGATAAGCTGTCTGTTCTTCTTTATACAAATGGAAAGTTTTTGCTGACAGAGGGTGGAAATTATGCCTATGATGAGTCTGAGATGAGAAGCTATGTTCTATCAACAAGATCTCACAATACTGTACGTGTAGATGGACAGGATCAGAACCGTAGAAAAACTTATGCATGGAAGGAAGAAGATATTAAAAAGAAGTCCAATTTAGAGTGGAACTTCTCCAAAAAGTGGGACTATGCAAAGAGTGCCTACGACGAAGGTTATGGTGAAGATCAGGATAAGGCACCTGTTCACGAAAGAGCAAGTTACTTTTATCGTGACAAAAATCAGCCACTGTTAATCACAGTTGATCGTCTGTCGGATATAAAGAGTAGCAGTAAGACTCACAATTGGGATATTTTATGGCATATTGACAGTGAAGTGGAAAAGCAGACAGATGATTATATCAGATTTGCAGACGCTGACATTGCATGGTCAAATGGAGAGACTTCAATTATCGTAGGCCAGGAAACACCAGAGTGGCAGGGCTTCATTGCAACAGGAACAAAGCAGGGTATGTATCGTGCAGTGTCATGTATCGATACAAAAGTAAATGCAAATGCAGTTCGCATTGTAACAGTGCTCGCACCACATAAGGCAGGTACGCAGTGTAAACATCTTGTTGGCGTAAAAGCATCCTCAGACGCAGCCAATATGGATATTACACTTATTTTTGATGATGGCAGTGAATGGGCACTTAACGAAAACACATTGCGCGGCTAAATATTTGTAACGTAAACGGTGGGTGCAGCGAAGCCCCCTTCGTAAACCTACCGGGTTGCACTCACTATGAATCTGTACACAAAAACACCTATAAAGTAAAAACAGAGTACCAAAACACCAGCAAAATGAGAGGAATCCACCCCGGGTTCCTCTTTTTTATTAAAAAAATCTAAAATAGGTAAAAAATGGGTACGTAAAGCAAAAATAAAGGTGCATAAAATAATATGGTATTTTGCTATACTAATTGTAACAAAACACGGAAACAAAGAAAGGAGAATTAAATGAGCAGGAACAATACAGACAAAAGCTTGCAAAGAAATAAGCAGCCACTTGCTCAAAGAGTGAAAAAAGAGGTACAGCATAGTTGGCCAATGTATATAATGCTTCTTCCAGCGATTATTTTGGCATTGATCTTTTGCTATGCACCAATGGGCGGCTTGATTATGGCATTCCAAAATTATAAGCCGTGGCTTGGTATCACAGGTTCTGAGTTCGTAGGCTTGGATAATTTTAAGCAGATCTTTGAATTTAAAGAATCATATCAGGCAATCATAAACACATTTATTATTGCAGTATCAAAAATGGTACTTGGATTAATTTTCCCGATAATTATTGCACTTTTGTTAAATGAAGTACAGAATATGGGGCTCAAAAAAGGCATCCAGACACTTGTTTACTTGCCTCATTTTCTTTCATGGGTAACAGTAGCTGGAATGCTTCGTGATATTCTTGGCATGGATGGTATTGTAAACATGTTTTTGAGCAAGGCATTTGGTATGAATCCAATTTTCTTTTTGGGAAATGCTGGAATGTTTCGTCAAATTGTTGTAATCTCTGATTTATGGAAAGGCTTTGGTTTTGGAATGATTGTTTATCTGGCTGCCATTTCCAATATTGATCAGAGCTTATATGAAGCAGCACAGATTGATGGAGCAGGCCGTTGGAAACAGACACTTTATGTGACTATTCCATGTATTCTTCCAATGGTAATCGTTATGGCGACACTTAGTCTTGGAAATGTATTAAATGCTGGATTTGATCAGATTTTTAACCTGTATTCACCGCTTACATATAGTACAGGTGATATTATTGATACATATGTGTATCGCCAGTCGCTAGTTAATGGTCAGTATAGTTTTGGTACAGCAGTTGGATTATTTAAATCTGGTGTAAGCTTGTTTTTAACAGCCGTTGCTTATAAGCTGGCATATAAATTTGCAGGATACAGAATATTCTGAGAAAGGAGGAACAATCATGCGCAAGGCATCTTTAAGCAGAAAAATATTTGAAGGATTGTGCTTGTTTGTTCAGCAAGCGTAATACTGACATCACAAGCAATATAGAAAAAGCATAGCATTGAGTTTCACTTTTGGCAAGGCAGAAAAGGTCAACAAAGTATTGCAGTTAAAGGCTTTTATGACAATTATCTCTCATACTGCACAATGCAAAGCTGAACAAATGAGTTTCGGTTTATTTGCCCTTAATTCTCTTTGTATTTTGTGGATAGGCATAACAACTTTATACTATTGTATTACTGTTTATTTAAGGGGTATCATCAGAAGTTCCCAGATAATCCAGAATTGATTTTTAGGAATAGGATATATAAAAATATAGGTTAATCCATTAAAATCAATCTGGGGTCAATCTGGTTAATCTGAGGATTATATATAAAAAGGACCTCAAGAAAATAGTCGGAAAAATAAGGAAAAAAGTTTATTTTGCCTATGTACTTTCAGAAAATAATGTGGTATAATATATACAGGTCGGAAAAGACCAGTTAATTTAATATTTTGAATGCTTAGAGAAGCAAAGTTACCTTTAGACGAGGTTTAACTGGCTTCTCTTTTTTGTTGCATAAAATCAAAAGGAAAGGAACAAGGAAAATGGATAACAAAACAAATAAGCATGAATTTGCGTGTAATACTGGTAAGGTTACCGAGTATGAAGTAAAGGAACATATTGACACTATCATGGTGGGCTTTCGTGGATTCTCAAAGGAAGTGTCGATTGTAAAGTGGAACGACAAGAAGCCTGTGTTTGATATTAGAGCATGGCGAGTATCTGACAGAGACGGATTGCAATATCCTTTGCGTGGTATCACTTTCTCTAAGGAAGAGTTTATCAAGTTAAGGGAAATCTTGAACAGCATTGATGTGAATTGCATTGATGAATATATGTGAGCAAAGAATGTGAGGTATAAATTATGAACGGAGCAAAGATTGAAGAAAGAAATTATTATGCTGAAAGCTACATTGCTTTAATTGAGGAAATCATCAAAGAAACCGCTTCACTGATTAAAGACATAAAGAAAGCAATGAGTGAGGTGTGAAAATGAAAGAACGAAAAACAAGAGTTAATAGAAACAAGGTTAAAATCGGGCTTGATACTTGCGAGTTTGAGATGGCGCTTACAGGTAGAAATATGAAAGACTTGCAAGAAATGCCCCTTATCAATGCACAAGGTAGACAATATGGGAGTGTTGAAGCAAGCAAAGGTAAGGCTACCATAAAGTTAAACTTACCAAGATTTGTTCGTGATAACAACATACACCCCTATTCCCTTACCGAAAGTATTTGTATTGAGATTATCAGAAATGACTGCGAGGCACAGCTAAAGCAGATTTTCGGTAATAATATGAATACTCAAGTGACGAAGATTGAAGTCAATATAACACAACCTGTTAGTGGAAATGCGACACAATCTGATGTGCAGAGTTTATTTCATCATGCAGCACTTCCACACGCAAGTGGAGATATTAGTGTTTTTATTGGACCAAGTAAAAAATGCTATTTGAAAGACGAGGACCATTCCACAAGAATTCCACGAAAACATTATTGGTATGCAAAAATATATGATAAAACTCAAGACATTATAGATAAACGGAGAAAATTCAATCTTCCTGTTGATGATGTTCCGCAAGGCTTATTGAGAGTGGAAATTGTGCTTATAGATAGAACGCTTACGAAATTGTTTGGTTCAAAGAAAACATTGTCTGATGTTCTTACACAGAAAAATCTACTTGAAATATTACGAGAATATAAGCGAATTTTCTGTGAGGAACTTGTGGATAAGATGATTAAGCCATATCTAAATGCTTGCACCGAGAAATTGGTTGAGTCTTTGACTGAAACAGAAAATCCAATAAAGACGATTGCCAAAGAGCGAGAACTGATACCTGATATTGAGGTATTAAAGAAAGCATTATCCCGATATATGAAAATAAGGGGCAAAACGAATAATGCGGCCAGAGATGCCAAAAGGTATGCAGAACAATATGATTTGCCTGTCGATTGTATAATGACGATAAAAGGCTTTAAAATCTCCTGTGGCTAAATAATATACCCCAAATTATTCACTACATGAATAAAAATGGATAGAATGTTGCCACTCTGCAAAGGTCAAAAAATCATCATATTTATATGGTTTTGGTGGTGTATAAGGTACTACACAGGCCATATAAGCAAAAACAGGTCTTTACATTTCTGTACCATAAAGAGGACAGATACACAAACAGATAACAGTACATTAACAATAAGGGGGTGTTCACTAATGCAGGTAGAACGCATATCAGCAGACATTACATTGAAGCATAAACCCAAAACGGGAACACAGGCTTACAATATGCTGATTGAATCTCTCAAAGCAGAGATACAGGAAAAACAAGAGATTTTATCTCATCTCACACAAAATAAAGTAAAACAGAAATTCATAGAGAACTGGAATCCTACAACAAGGAGCGTGAACATCTATGATATGTAGGAAGGAGTGATTTTTCTATGCCTTATGCTAAAGGACAAAGCGGTAATCCAAAGGGCAGACCTAAGCTGACCGCAGAGCAGAAATCACAAAAGGAGCAATTTCAAAGGTTGCTTAAATCTTCTACCGTTGAAGCTCTGCAAAGCATAATCCAGATTGCCAGTGACAGATACAACAAGGACCGATTCAATGCTTGTAAGTACATCATTGACAAAGCTTATGGTGCAAATACTGCTTTTCTTTTAGACGGTACAGAAGATACTGCTCCTACTGTGATTAGGATTGTTCCATACGGTAAAGAAAACGAGGACTGGAACGAAGATGACTGGGAAGAAGAATGGAACAATGCCCCAGATGAAAACGAGGTAGATGAATAATGGTTAAGATTACAAACGGAACAGTTACCACAGAGGTAACGCAAGGTGCGTATGATACATTCTACAAGGAACAAGGATTTGTGATTGTGTCAGACGAAAACGAAAATATCGAATGGGAGGAAGAAGAAAATGGCTAAAGTCAATACTATTGCAAACAACGGGCTGACTATCGTTGAGAACTACAATAAACTGCTTGAACAGTTCAGAAAAACAAAGACCATTGATGATGTGCGTATTCTGGTTGCAAGTGTCAGAGATTTTATTTCTGTGTATAAGCGTGTAGATAAGAATATGGTAAATGAAATCTATGGCAAACTCCAGAGCAAATTGCAGGATATGGTTGCTGAAAATGCTTTTGTGTATGACCGTATGAATAACAGGGTTGAGGAAATCCGCAATCGTAGTTATGACTATGCAAACGAAAAGGACGATACGCAGGCTGTACAGAATAAAGCACTTCAGCTTATGTCTCAGATGCCTAAGGTAATGAACAGCAATCATGCAAACCGCATTACCAAGATTCTGAATGATTCTATCAATTCTGGTGTTATCGGTAGTAAGGCTGTTCTGGAACTGCTTAAATATCCTGCTTATGCTGATATGGTATCGGCCAAAGTAAGAGAACGAGCATTTGAGGGTAGCAAGTCTGCTACGGAACAGGCATTTGACAGATTGAAGGAATCCGAGCTGAAAGAGGCTGAACAGGGGCTTGCTTCTGTGTATATGCAGGGATTCCACCTTAGAAACATTCAAAAACAGGTCAATGCGTTTAAGAAGCCTTCCGCATGGAATCCTAACGAACAGACAGCATAAAGGATAATCCCAGAATAACACAGGATAATCCAGATTGAATCAGAAGTCATTAGGTAATGGATTTATATGGCTAAAATCAAAAGTCCCCCAGAAGCCATCTGAGAACCTCTGGGGATAAACATAAAATTGAGAATAATATAAATCGGTCACTAAGAATAGTCCAGTTGTCCAAGACGGAGCAAATAACTATAAAATGGACAACAATACAATAGTTCAGATGAATTTGTATTCGTGTCCCTAATCGAAAGGGAGAATACAAAATGGCAAAGAAAAATATCACAAACAATACGAACAATTTACCAGAGCAGGAGTTTAACTTTATTGTATCAGATGTACGCATTCCTCGTATGGTGCCTTTACAGACTCTTGCAGATGAATCTGGTATTTCATATAAAGCACTTTGGCAGATGTGCAAACAGAACAAAATCGTGCATATTAAGTCCGGTAATAAGTTTCTTGTGAATGTGGATAAATTCATTGAGTTTCTCAATACCGGCGAAACGGAGGTTGAGGGCAATGACGGAGACAACACAGCATAAAAGCAATACACCCATTGAATGGGAGCAAGCCGAGGGATTTTCAAAGTACCTTATTTCTACTGACGGGCAGGTTTACAGCCTTAAGAGTGACAGACTCTTACCGCAAGGCTTTACCCATAGAGGATATAAGCAGGTTGATGTGTGCAATGATGAGGGAATCAAAAAGCACATGAGAGTTCACAGGTTAGTTTACATGGCACATAAAGGTGCAATTCCAGAGGGTATGCAAATCAATCATAAGGACGAGAACAAAGCAAATAATTGTATTGACAATCTGGAACTTATGACAAATAAAGAAAATTCAAGCTATGGCACTCGTAATGCACGAATCAGTCAATCAATGAAAAGATACAGAGCAAAACAGCGAGCAATGGCAGCTTGTTGATGTGGTATCAGAATTTATAAAATTTGATACTATCTCTAAAGGCTTAAAAATAGGGTTCAAAAAGTACAAGATAAAACTTTTGATTATTCTCAAAAAAGAGGTGTACTTTTTGATACCTGCCTGATATTATCAAATCAGAAACGAACAGTTGTTCGGCAAAGAAATGAGGTGTTCAGATGAACGATAAGTTTAAGAATGACAAGCTAAAGTTTGAACTTATCAGAAACGCTGATTTGGTGTGTACGGATTGCCTATACAAATATGACGATACGAATATGCCATGCAATGTTTCTAAATGTGAGATGTACGAAGAAAAGCCCTCTACCGTTATTGATGGTGGAAACTGCGATTTATACGATAAGGGGGTGTCAGAATGAAATATGTAGCTTATCACAGGACAAGCACAAAGGACCAGCACTTAGACAGAGGAATTGCAGAACTTACCAAGTATTGCAAAACACATAATATCCAGTTGTATAAAAGCAAAGTTTATACAGACCAGAGAACAGGTAAAGACTTTGACAGGCCACGATATATTATGTTGAAAGAGGAAATCCTTGAAAGTGGTGATGTGCTGATCGTCACAGAGCTTGACCGATTAGGGCGAAATAAGGAAGCCACACTAAAGGAATTACGATTCTTTAAGGATAACGGTATTCGTGTTATGGTGTTAGAATTGCCCACAACATTGATTGACCTATCAGCTATGGAAAACTCAATGGCTCGTATGATGTTAGAGACTATCAATAATATGATGATTGAGTTGTATGCAAGCATGGCACAGGTTGAAATTGAGAAAAGAGAGAAAAGACAGCGAGAAGGCATTGAACAGAAAAAGGCTCGTGGAGAATGGGACGATTATGGCAGGCCAAGAGTTATGGACCTTGAAGAATTTGCTACCCACTATCGCTTAGTACAGCAAGGGGAAAAGAAACCATTTGAACTGATGAAAGAATTAGGTATGACAAAGCCTACCTTCTATCGTTACAAAAATCAAATTGAGAAAGGGTGTTAAGAATGGCATCTGTTAAAAGAGTTGAGTACAAAAGCGGTAGAGTTGTTTATCGCATAGTTATCTGTCAAGGATACGATAAAAAGGGAAACAAACTGGTTAAGAATCTTACATATTCAGTCAATCAGTCAGCAACACCCAAACAACAAGAACGAGAAGCGAAGAAGTATGCCATGGATATGGAAGATAAACTGAAATATGGCTATGACTTCAACGCAGAAAAGATGTCATTTGAAGATTTTGCATACAAATGGCTTGAAAGTGTCAAAGATGACTTAGCTTATGGAACATACGCAGGATATAAACAGGTATTGGAAAGCAGGATTCTTCCCTATTTTAAGGGGTATAAGGTAGCCAATATCAAAACACCGCACATAGAAGCATTTTATAAAACTTTGGTATCAGAGTATTCCTATGGAACAATCAAGAGATTTGCAAATGTACTGAATCTAATCTTTAAGACAGCAAGGCGTTATCAGATGATAGAAAGCAATCCTTGCGAAGATGCCAAGAAGCCGAAAAACAAGGACGAGGAAACAGGCTTAAAGTTCTTCACACCTAAGCAAGCAATCATGTTTATGAAGTCGTTGGATCTGACCTATGATGTGGTGTATAAAGGCCACCAACGCATTGACGATACAGGAAAACCCTACTATGTCAGGGAATACACAGAATCCTATACAGTACCGACACAATTTAAGGTGTTCTTCATGTTATCTCTGTTTTGTGGATTTAGAAAAGGTGAAACCCTTGCTTTGCATTGGAACGATATTGACTATAAGAACAAGACCATATCAATCTCAAAGTCCGTAGGCATGACCGAGCATGGATTTGACTACAAGGACCCTAAAACGAAAAAGTCTGTGCGTAAGGTATCTATTCCAGATGATGTGATTCCCCTCTTAAAGCAATATCATAGCGAGTATGTGCAATCTCTCTGGAAACATGGTACAGCATGGCAAGGGGATAGAGAAAATGGCGGAAACCTCTTTATTCAGTCTGACGGTAAACTTATGGGGCATACTACACCCTATCAGTATTTCATTAAGCACTTAAACCGCTACAATGATTGGGTGCAAAATAATCCCGATAAAGCAAAGGCTGGTGGATTTGAGGAGTTGCCAATGATACCGCTTCATGGGTTAAGACATTCATGTGCTACCCTGCTGAACTATCTGGAAGTCAACATCATTGAAATCTCAAAGACTTTAGGACATTCCACCTGTTCGACTACAATGAACATTTACGCACACAGTTTTGAGGAACAGCAAGAGGTAGTCGCTAACAAGGTAAATGACTTCCTGCGAATGAACGCATAAAATAATTGAGAGCCAGAGGACAAAATCCAAAGGCTCTCTTTTAATTACTATTCATCTTTCAATTCCATGTGGTCCAGAGCATATTTCAGTGCCATGCTGATAAGCTCATTACGAGAACGATTCGTTTTGGCTGCTAAGTCGTTGTATTCTTCTTGCAAGGCTCTATCTATGCGAATCGTCATAGTGACGGTTTTATCTTCTTTAGGTGTTATGATGAATTTCTCCATAATGCAATTCCTCCATCGGTTTTAATTACATTATAGTATTGACAAGGCACGCAAAACTATGACACAATTATGAGTTGAATATTCAATGTACTTTTAGATTGCAATTTGTGTTACACTCTGCTAAAATAATATTGCTGACAAATTGGGTTTAGTTGGCAAATTCAAGAGTGTTAAGGTGAACAAAATGCAACCAATTTTTACAATGCAGTATGGAGAGTTTGCAGTTGCAGATTATCTATCAAAGAAAATAAAAGGAACATCTGTCTTTATTCCTGCTTCGGCACAAGAAAAAGGTATAGACCTGTTATTGTACCGTTACGACAATAATTGCAATAAGACAAATACGATTCAAGTTAAAATGTCCAGAACATATTACAATGACAAAGAAGATTCTGGCTATCCATTCTATTTGTGGTTTAATAAGTTCCCTGTTCAGCAAAACGCTAACTGGTATATACTGGTTGGGATATATGCAAAGCACTCTGATGATGTGCAAAATGCAGGTGCTAAAAGCACGAAATGGGATACGATTATGCTTGCTTTTACAAATAAGGAAATGTCTTTGTTTATGTCAGAAGTAAAGCAGAAAAAAGACCCAACAAAAGATGATAGAATGTTCGGTTTTGGTTTTGATTCAAGTAAAGCAATCTTTCAGACAAGAGGCTGGCCAGAAATTCGAGATATGAGCCGCTATCTCATAGAAAATCGTATTGACGAAATTACGCATTCATTCATTTAGTGGTATTTCATTAAAGAGGTGGTGAAAAATGAATACCTACACAAAGTTAACCGCATATTTGCCTATTCTTGAAGCTGATAATTTTGGAAAGTGGATAGTTGATAACGAAAGCAAAGGAACGGTTGATAGCCCTATACAAATGCCCTATGTAACTTATTCCAGAATGGCGAGACACTTTATAGATGATGTTTACATTTTCGCTGATGAACACCAAGAATACGGCCTATACCGCTACAATGATATTCTGTTTGAAAACGGAATCGAATGGGATAATGCTTCTATGAGAGAAGTTGATACTTCTGCTTTGGACGGAAAATGTATTACCGCCTTGCTTATGGGTGCAATTCGAGCAGATAGGTTTTCGGAGGGTGCGTTACTACACTTTTTTGAAACAGGCACAATTACAAAATGGCTTAATCGTCTTAAAGAAATAGATGAAAAAAAGAGTCTTGACTGAATCAAACAGCCAAGGCTCTTTCTTTATACTATTGTGATACTAAACTTACGGCGTGTTAGGGAAACATAGGCGAGTTAGGGAAAGCAAAAGTTTCAAAAATGTAATACGGGTAGCACTTAGGGAGAACTATGGAGAGATAGGGAAAGCGTTAGTTAATCTTTGTTGTATTTAATACGATTCTTCTATGTACATTGGCGCTTTTATGCTTCCTCCCACTTTTAAATTTATTTGCTATTTCATTAAGTGGAAAGGCAGCAGCCAACAGTGGACGAGTTACTTTTTGGCCAATTGACTTTACCGTAATGGCGTATCAGAAGACATTCCAGAATAAAAATTTTGTACGTTCATTAATGATTTCCTTTGCACGTACTGGTGTAGGAACTTTCTTTAGTATGATGGTTATAACAATGGCAGGATATGCGCTGTCAAGAGATTTTAAAGGAAGAACAGCAATTATGTGGTTTTTTGTATTCACAATGCTGTTTGGCGGTGGTTTGATTCCATCCTATTTAATTAACTCTTCATTAGGACTCAAAAACAGTTTTTGGGTATATATTCTTCCAGGTGCATTCAGCTGCTACAACATGATTTTGATCATGAATTTCTTCCGCACCATTCCAAAGGCGCTCGAAGAAGCAGCAAGAATTGACGGTGCAAGCTTTTTTACTGTATTTCGTAAGATTTATCTGCCGTTGTCAAAGGCAGGACTCGCAACTGTAGGACTATTTATTATGGTAGGAAACTGGAACGAGTGGTTCACCGGTATTCTTTATATGTCAGATACAAAGAACTATCCACTCGCATCCTTTCTTCAAGTCATTGTTGTACAGGGAAATCAGCAGGATTTGTCCATGGATCCGACCTCCGCAGCGATGATGTCTGAGAGAACTATTAAGGCAGCGCAGGTATTTATCGGTGCACTTCCGATTCTTCTTGTTTACCCATTCTTACAGAAGTACTTCGTAAAGGGTGTTGTAATGGGAGCTGTCAAAGAATAAAGAGTCAGGAATAAAAAGCCAAAAGGGAAACAAAGAGATCTGCTTTCACAAAATGAAATCAATAGTGAAAATCAGAAAGTTAACTAAATAATAAGCCTCGCCAAGAGGTTGTTATAAAACGAATATTTAACAAACATTAAAATTAAAAAAGAAGGAGAACAAAAACTATGAAGAAGAAGGCAATTGGTTCATTGGTACTGGTATCCGCAATGGCAATGGGAAACATGAGCGCATTCGCAGCAGATGCAACGAAGAATGCAGATGGAAAGTATGATCCAGAAATCACCATCACAATCGGTAAGCAGTTAGACGAGAACACTGGACGCTACGGCGATGGAGAAGATATAAACAAGAATCCAATGACTGAGTTGACAAGAGAGAGCCTTGGAATCAATATGGAGACAACTCTTCTTGGCGGTGACGCATCCAACTACGAGACAAAGCTTCGTCTGGCACTTACTAGTTCTGATGATCTGCCAGATGTATTCCCAGTTTACTCCGCACAGCTGGCAGCTGATATGATCGAGTCTGGTATGGTAAAGGATATCACAGAGGACATCGAAAACTATATGCCAGAGCGTTTAAAGGAAATCTATGACCAGTATCCAAATACTTATAGCACCGTAACAAACGACGGAAAAATTTATGGTATGGCAGTTTCACCACATCTGACTGAGGGCGAGGTTATGATCATCCGTCAGGACTGGCTGGACAAATTAGGTCTGAAAGCTCCGACAACAATTGATGAATTTGAGGAAGTAATTCGCGCATTTACTGAGGATGACCCGGATGGAAATGGTCAGAAGGATACATATGGTTTCACATATGAGGGAGATACTATTTACAACAATGGATGGTGTGCAGATCCAGTAACCATATTCTCTGTATTTTCTGGAGATATGCTTCCAGGACAGTGGCAGGAAGACGAGGACGGAAAGCTTGTATATGGTTCTCTTGACGAGGGCAACAAGAAGGCACTTGAGCGTATGGCAAAGTGGCATGCAAACGGCTGGACCTTCCAGGAAGCAGCAGCAACAGGTGCATGGGATGCAATGACTCAGTTTACAGAAGGCAAGGCAGGTATTTTTATTGGTCGTCCATGGTGTATTGATTCTGTAAGAGATGTAACAAGCGTTGCACCAGAAGCGGTTGTAAAGGCATATCCGAATATTCTTCAGGAAAATGGAGAAATGACATATCAGGATGCTGAGCTTAATGATGGATGGTTAATGTTTAAGAAGGATTTTGATAACATGGAAGCATTCTTTGAATACTATGACTGGGCATACAATCCAGCATTTGGAACCAATGGATTTAAATATGGATACATTGAAGGATATGATTACCAGATTCAGGGTGACAAGGTTGTGTTTGATTCCAATCTGTTTGATCCGCCGGTAGCAGATGCATTCATGCCTGGAAAGTCAACTGTATTTAAGAATTCGCCTGGATTTAGTGCAATGGAAGCATATGCAGCAGTTAAGGATGGAAAAGAGCCAGAGACAGGTGCAGAGGTTCGTGCAGCAGCTCACTTCGAGTCTTCCTATAATTGTGCAGAAGGCTATGCAATTGCAAATGATTACAAGGAATATCAGAATCCAAGCAAGTTTAAGGCAGCTCCAACAGCAAGCATGTCCAAGTATTGGGAGCAGCTTCAGACAATGGAGAAGCAGGTTTACACCAATATTATCTATGGAAACGAGTCTATTGATGCATTTGACAAGTTTGTAGAAGACTGGTATGCACAGGGCGGTGACAAGATTACCGAGGAAGTAAATGAATGGTATCAGAGCGTGAAGTAATCTTGCAAAGTAAGTAACCGAAAAAACAAAAAATAAAAAGGTTTCAGCAATCAGAAATGATAGCAGGCCAGAATGCCACAAGGACAGGAGAATGCGGTACATCATATTCAGTGCCACTTTTCCTGTCCTCTGTGGACTTTGTAAAAAAAATACGTTATACTCAGTATAAATTATTTTTTTCAAAGAGAGGAAATGGGCAGATGAAGCGAATCAATTCAATTTATCGAATTTTTGTCTTTTTTCTGGCAATCATTGTCGGAAGCTTCTTGATTCTATACTGGTATAGTACAGTGAATCTAAAAACTTCATTGAGAAGAGTGGCGAAGATCCAGATGGAATACTCCTATGATCAGCTAGAGCAAAAAATTAAGGAAATTGAGTTGGAGGCCAGCTCCATTTTGACAAGAGAAGAGACAAAGCTTTTGCAGGTTGCAATCGTGGATAACGAGGATATTTATAGTTATGTCATGAAGGTAAAAACGATGCAAGAGATTTTTCAGGAAAAGCAAAAGACCAATTCTGGAATGGCAGAGTTTGATCTTTACTGGCCAGAAGAACAGCGAATTGTTTCAAGCACAACGATAACAAGTATCAAAGGGAAAAAGATACTGGATCAGCTTCAGGACAATCAGTGGATTATCAGTGAAAATGAAGTTTATTTTTGCCGTCAGTATGTAACAAAATGGGATGATGACGATGATGAACCCTACTTAATCATTCGCATGGAGCGTGACTGGTTGTATCGAATCAAAAATATGGCATCTGGTTTTTCAGGTGGTGGAACACTTTGTCTGTTTGGAGATGAGGAAAGTTTGTTTCCAGTTGACTCAGAAGGAATGCAAATTCAAAATAAGATGAAGGAATTGACAGTTGAGCCTGGTATGCAGGAAATACATGTGAAAAGAGGTCATTATCAGATTGTAACCTCTGGAATTGCAAGAAACGGCATATCATTAGTGACGTATTACCCACTTAGTAAGATGCTTCTTCCAGTCAACAATATGACCTACATTACAGGTGGATTGCTATCGGTTGCACTTCTTCTAGGTGCATTATATCTGGGAATGTATGACCGAAACATTCTTCTACAGTTAAATATGTTGACGTACAAATTAAAACGAGTGGAGGACGGAGATTTGACAACACAGATCACAGAACTTCCAAACAACGAATTTTACTATGTGTTTGACCAATTTAATCATATGATTGTTCGTATGAACGAACTGTTTGAGGAGACATTGAAGGAGCAAGAGCTTCGTATGCAGGCAGAGCTAGAGCAACTGCAGCTTCAGATCAATCCACATTTTCTTTATAATAGCCTTTCCTATATTGTAACGGTGGCAGAACAGCCAGATGCTGTGCGCAGCATGGCTGTCCATCTATCTCGATATTATCGATATTGTACACAGAAAAAAATGATTACTACTATAAAAGAGGAAGTATCATATGCAAAATCATATCTGGAAATCATGTCAATGAGGAAACGCATCCGTTATAGCATTGATATGCCGCGTGATATAGGAGAACTGCCTATTATTCCACTTATTTTAGAACCGCTGATTGAAAATGCTATTGAGCACGGATTGGAGGGATGTGAAAGCGCAAAGCAAATTGAAATTGTTATAGGATGGACATCAGATCATGCGGTATCTTTTTGTGTTTCTGATGATGGAGAGGGCATGACAAAGGAGCAGGTCGCAGCACTTAGAAAACGTATTTCAAGAAAAGAACGAAAAGAAGAAGAGAGTGTTGGACTGTGGAATGTGAATCAGCGTTTGATTAATTATTATTCAAAGTCAGCGAAACTTGGATTTAAAAGAAGCCGCTGGGGTGGTCTTACGGTTTATTTTACAATGAAGCCACAGAAAAAAACGGAAAGGTAGATAGAAATCAATGCGGGTATTAATTGTAGATGACGAGCCATATATGGTGGATTATTTAAGAAAACTGGTAGATTGGGAACAGCATGGATTTGAACATGTATATACGGCAGGCGGTGGTTCTATGGCAAGAGATTTGCTAGATAAATATCAGCCAGAGCTTTTGATCACGGATATTCGTATGCCAAAGATTTCTGGACTTGATCTTTGCAGACATATATTTGAAAGAAAATATTCAACAAAGGTAATGATTTTATCAGGATATGGTGAGTTTGAGTATGCAAAGCAGGCAATTCAGTATGGTGTATCTGAATATCTGTTAAAGCCAATTTTAAAAGAAGAATTTGAGGAAATTCTTGAAAAAATGTTAGAACGTCATTTTGCCATGCAGAAAGAGCAGCAGGAAAAAGAAAAGACAGGCGATGTGATCTTTGAGGTAGAAAACTATATCAAAGAAAATATCGAGAGCGACCTGTCACTTGAGCTGCTTGCAAGTGTAGTACATTTAAATCCGTCCTATTTATCTCGCTATTTTAAGGAGAGCACTGGAGAAAATTTGTCGAATTACGTGACACGCTGCAAGATGGAAAAAGCGGCCTGGTTGTTAGACAATACCGAGCAGAAAATAAATGAGATTATGTTGCAGCTTGGTTATCAGAAGAGCCAGCACTTTGCAAAAATCTTTCGTGAGCAATATGGTGTTTCGCCAAAGGAATACAAGAAGGGAATAAGAGGATAAATAAGAGAATATACAAAAAGAAAAATAGAAGGGAAATACGAACGTAAAAGGTTTCATAGGGGGTGCCCCCCTATGAAGCCTTTTTGATTTTGTTAACCCACGTGTCTTTCAAAGCGAGTAAAATCAAGAATCTTTTCAATCTCAGCCAGTGCATTTGCTGGAATCACAAATCCACTTGCAGCAAGATTGGATTCTAATTGTGTTTTCTTGCTTGCACCGGTGATTACGCTGCTTACAATATCTTTTCTGAGAATCCATGACAGTGCAAGAACTGACATTGTCACACCAAGTTCGTCCGCAATTTTTTCGAGAGCCTCTACTTTATTAAGATTTTCATCAGTAAGCAAATTGTTGATCTGCTTGTCGGCCTGATGTGTTGCTCTTGAACCTTCTGGATATGGCTGGTTTTTCTTATATTTTCCAGTCAGAAGACCCTGCGCAAGCGGAGAAAATGGTGTGATGCCGATTCCGTATTTTTCACAAATTCCCATAATTTCATGCTCAATATAGCGATCCATCATGTGATACTGAGGCTGAATAACAGTCATCGGGTGTAAACGATAGTCACTTATAATTCGCTGTGCCTCTTCGAGTCTTGCACCGCCCCATTCTTCACTGACACCATAGTACAGAATCTTTCCCTGATCAACTAATCCGCTAAGGGTGCGAAGTGTTTCTTCCATAGGTGTTGATTCATCGTAGCGGTGGCAATAGTATAAATCAAGATAATCCATCTGCATATTTTTTAAAGAACGATCAAGGTTCTCAATAATGTGCTTTCTGGAAAGGCCACGTTCATTTGCTTTGTCTCCAGTTGGGAAATATACCTTACTAGAAACAACAAGGCTACTTCTTCTATAATCCTTTAAAACACGACCAAGGAATTTTTCAGCCTCTCCACCGCTGTAAGCATCGGCACAGTCAAAAAAATTAACACCATTCTCATAAGCGTAGCGAATGGTCTCCTCTGCTGTCTGTACTTTGTCTGTACCTGCCAGATCAGTCATCCAGCTTCCAACTGCAATTTCGCTTACTTTTAATCCAGATTTTCCTACGTTACGATATTTCATTTTGTTTTCCTCCAATTTTTTTTGATATCCTGGATTTACTATAAAACTTCAAGTGCACTTGAAGTCAAGAGGGTTTAAAAAAAAATTCACTATTGCGTTTTGAAATGAATGGTGTTATATATGATAATATCACTAATATGATTAACGAAAATAAATTACAAATACAGCGGAGGTAAAATATGATTGATAAAGAAATATATGAACAGGTTCATCAATGGATGGAAGCTCATAAAGAAAATATGATTCATGATATTCAGAGAATAGTGAGAATTCCTAGTATTTCAAAACCAGAAGAAGAGATAAAACCTTTTGGTGCAGCCTGCAGACAGGCTATGGATGAGATACTGCAGATTGGCAGAGAGCATGGATTTTATACGGAAAATTATGAGTACTATGTGGGAAGCATTGGAGAAAAGGAAAAAAAGTGGGATGACATGATTGGTTTTTGGAATCATCTTGATGTGGTACCAGTAGGGGAAGGATGGGATTTCGATCCGTTTGGTGTAGAACTAAAAGGTGATTTATTGATTGGCAGAGGTAGTCAGGATAATAAAGGTCCGGCAATCGGAATGCTGTATGTGATGGAGTGTATTCGCGATCTGAAGCTACCAGTAGGTCATCAGTTGTGCTTATTTGTGGGATCTGATGAAGAAAGAGGAATGGCCGATCTTGAATATTATACTAAGAACTATCCGACACCTGCTCTTTCAATGATTGCCGATTGTGGTTTTCCAGTTTGCTATGGTGAGAAAGGAATCATAGAAGGAAAGACAGTTAGTCTTGGAACAATGAGTGAGAGCGTGCTGGAATTTTACGGAGGAAGTGCTGGAAACATTATCCCAGATAAAGCAGTTTTAGCAGTCAAAAAGGACAGTATTACTGAAAAACAGTTGGAAGAACTGAAAGGTTTAAAACAGCCGTCAACAGAGGAATCTTTAATAAGAGTGGAAAAGAAAGAAGATCAGATTGTTGTAACTGCTAAAGGAAGTGGCGGACATAGTGCATTTCCAGAGGGAAGTACAAATGCAATTCAGGTATTGTGCAAGGCAGTGCTTTCAGCGAAAATATTAGGAGAGAACGACAGAAAGATATTGGAGGCAGTTTGCGAAGGTACTTCGGATAATTATGGAGAAGCGTTTGGTATCCAGTATGAAGATATTGAATCAGGGCGTTTAACTTGCGTGGGTACCATGCTGCGATTAAAGGAGAACCATGCAGAGCTGACATTTAATATTCGTTACAGCATCACAGCAAAGGGTTGTGAGATTACAGAAAAATTGATTAATTATTGGAATGGTAAGGGATTTAAATGGACGACAGATAGAGATTCAGCGCCAAGCTTTTTTGATCCATCTCATCCGGCAGTAGGTGCGCTTACTGAAACATATAATGAATTGACAGACCGAAGCTTAAATCCATATACAATGGGCGGAGGCACGTATGCAAGAAAACTGCCAAGAGCATTTGGATTTGGTATTGGCAATATGCCTGAAGCAAAGAAAGAAGAAAGCAGCTGTTTACGACCTGGACATGGCAATGCGCATGGTGCAGATGAAGTATTGGACTGTGAACGTTTATCGAAGGCATTGGAAATTTACGTAATGGGATTGCTGGCATTAAAGGACGTAAAGCTGTTGGCAGAAAAGTAAAAAAGACTTGTTTTTTATTAGGAAATAGTATATATGTAAAGTATATATCATATTACTGATATGATTAGCGAAAATATTAAGAATAGAAACCACGGAAGGAGATTAAAATGGATAAGAGAACAAGAGTGCTTGCAGCAATGAATGGAGAAAAGGTGGATCATGTTCCAGTTGGATTTTGGTTCCATTTTGGTGGAGATGAAGCTATTGGAGAGGCTTGCGTGAATGCACATTTAAAGTATTACAGAGAGACTGATCTTGATTTTGTAAAGATCATGTGTGATGGCTATTTTCCATTTCCGCTTCCGCTGATTCGCAAAGCAGAGGATTGGAATCGCGTAAAGCCATTAGAGGCTGATGATCCGTTTATAACAGAGCAGGTAGATCGTGCAAAGGCAATTGTAAAAGAAATTGGAAGCGAGCGTTGTGTATTCTATAATGTATTCGCACCATTTTCTTCTCTCCGTTTTGGAGCAGGTGCAGTTGGACTGAGCGAGGAACAGGTAATGGAGCATGTACGCAGTAATCCAAATGCAGTAATGCGTGCACTTGATGCAATAGCACAGAGCAACGCATTGTTAGCAGAGAAGCTGATTACTGGGGCTGGATGCGATGGTGTTTATTATTGTGTTCAGAGTGGTGAGCCGAACCGCTTTAAGCCAGAAGAGTATCGCAAGATTGTTAGACCAAGTGATCTGTATGTATTAGAGCATGCAAACCGCTTTTCTGAAAACAACATTATGCATATGTGTGGATGGTCTGGAGAACCGAATCAGATTAAGCTGTGGCAGGATTACCCGGTAAAGGTTGTAAACTGGGCTGTATTTGTAGAAAATATGACACTGGAACAGGGTCGTAAGTTCTTTGGCGGAAGAACATGTCTGGGTGGATATGAGACTCATTGGGATGGTCGTATTCAGCAGGGTATTATTTATCATGGAACAAAGGAAGAACTTCAGGAGTACACCAGAGAACTGATTCTGAATCATGGAAAGTTAGGTTTAATGCTGGGCGGTGACTGTACAATTGATGCCAAGATCGATTGGGAAAGACTTCGCTGGATTGTAGAAGCTGCAAGAAGCCTTTGAATTATTTGAGTCGTAATGGAGATAAACAATGACAGATAAGAAAAATGCATTTTCAAAGAGCAAAAAAAAGCTTTTATCGGAAATGATTCATGATGAGATCTTGGAAATGATTATCAAGAACACAACTGACGAGGAGATGATCCTAAACGAAGGTCGCCTGATGGAAATTTTTCAGGTGAGCAAGGCTCCTGTCCGAGAGGCACTTATCAAATTGTGTGCAGAAGGTGTATTGCAAAATGTGCCTCGCTATGGATATTTGGTGATCCGACAGCAGGAGAAGGACAAGCGAGAAGTAAGCAGGATGCGCGTTCTTCTGGAACTGGAAGCACTCAAAGAAGGGTATGAGGAGATTCTTCAGTATCATTTGCCAGAACTCCTGCAGCAGATTGAGGGCATTAACGGTGCAAAGCAGATCGATGATGTCTGGGCAATCTGGGAGGATAACTGCGAATTTCATTTGCAACTGGCATCGTATTCGAAGAACCGTCTTTTGCTTCGCTATTTGCAGGAAACAATGGATCGCCAGAAAAGAATATATGCTCAGCAGGCATGGGAATCTCAGAAAACATTGAAGGCAACATTTAATGATAATTCTCATAAGCGTATTTGGCAGGAATTGTTTAACCATAATCTTGAGCAGGCTTTAAAGTGTCTTGAAAAAGATATTTCTCAACAATCTGACGAAGGAATCATGCAAATGTAAAAATTTAAATATGAAAGGCAGAGTATTATGATTTTAAGAAGTGAATATCGTGGATGCGTAAAGGAAAATATTTCAGAAAAAGCGTGGGAGTCAGCATTAGAGCAGACAAAATTAACTGTGCAGGAACAAAAGGAGCAGAACAAGGTACTGACTGTATGTTTGTATCAGCATAAAAACATGTTGTTTTTGTATATGGAAACATTACAGGAAGGCATTTGCCCAGAGACACTTTTTGCACCACTAGCACCTTATATGGAAAAATGGCCGGAGGAAAACGGATTAACACCATGGGCACCTATGTATCATATTTATCATCACAGTATTCCTGGTGATGTTTCTGAGTGGGTAAAAGAGCGCGCTTCAAATGAGAACCGCATTGGTCGTATTGCATTTTTAAAACCAGAAAAGCTGTTTTCTTATACTTATTGGCATTATGCAATTGTTCAGGAAGGATTGCTTAAGGGAGATAAATATCAGTATATATCACTGCATGAAAATGTTCTGTTTTCGTATTTTGAGGAGCCGCGTCACAACGTAAATATTACAGGAAAAGAGGAAGAATCAAAAGTAATAGATGGTTGGATGGCAGTCGACCCGGAGAGTCATTTTGATCGTGAAAAAGCTTGCGGAAACAACTTCCTTGTAATTGATCCGATTTTGATGGTTTAAAAAATCCCAACGATTAAAACCGTGGGATGAGAGCTTGATTTTGCAAGTAGAAAAAAATCGACAGCCCATATTAGCTCGCTTTGACGAAACGGACTAGTATGGGCTGAAATTATGCTTCTTCACGCTTTCTTCTCAATAAAAGAACAGAAAGAACTAAGACAGCTGGGAAAACACAGCCAGCAAGCATACCGACTTTTAAATTATCATTGGCATTTTGCGTAACAAAGCCAACAATGCCGGGACCTACGGAACCGCCAAGGTCACCAGCCATAGCAAGAAGCGCAAACATGGCGGTTCCGCCGAGTGGGATTTTTTTGGAGGCGATGCTGATTGTACCCGGCCACATGATTCCGACAGAAAATCCACATACGGCACATCCAACAAGATTTAAGAATGGAAGTGGGGCGAGCGCAGAGAGAAGATAACACACAAGACAAAGCGCACCAGAGCCAATCATAAACTTCATCAGATCAATATTCTCACCATATTTTCCATAGAAGGAACGACTCATTCCCATCATAACAGCAAATAGGCAGGGACCGATGATGTCGCCGATGCTTTTGGAAATGCCAAGAGCGGATTCTACATAAGCTGATGCCCACTGAGCCATAGAAATCTCACTTGCACCGGCACAGACCATAAGAATGAGTGCAATCCAGAAAATTGGAATATGGCAAAGTTGGTGTATGCTGAAGCCTTCACCTTCCTCTGTCAGAGACTCAATTGGACAGGAGATGAAGTTGAAAGTATTGCATAGTGGAATCAAAGCCCAGATGCAGGATAAAATGCGCCAGTTTTCAATGCCAAAGATGGCAAAAAAGATCGTTGACAGTAAGATAACACCAACAGATCCCCAACAATAAAATGAGTGCAGAAGGCTCATAACACTCTCTTTATTATCAAATGGACACGCTTCTACAATAGGGCTGACAAGAACTTCGATGAGACCACTTCCCATTGCGTAAATGATTACACTGATTAAAATGCCAACATAAGGATCTGGAAGAAGACTTGGCAAAAATGCAAGTCCGATCAGTCCGGCAGCGGAGAAAACCTCAGATGCAATAACACTTCTTCTGTATCCAATCCTGTCTACGTATTTAGCGCAGAAAAGATCCACAAGAAGCTGTGTAAAAAAGAATGCTGTTGAAATAAAAGCTATCCTTCCAAGTGAAATTTGATACGTCCGATGAAAGGTCAAAAACAACAGCGGCGCAAAGTTGGCTGCGATGGCCTGCGTGATAAAGCCAAGATAGCAGGCAATCAGTGTTTTTTGATACTTGCTTTTCATAGAGAAAAAATCCTTCCTATTAAACTTTTAGGTATCGTAGTCTTTGCCTTAAAAGAACAAATACGATAACGTCTTGCTGTATAATAGCGCAAAATAATTTTATTTTCACTGGAATATATCTGATTTTTATTGTATAATATCGTATATTTGTGTTGATTGGGGAGGAATTCGAAAGAATGAATTTTAACACATTTTATAATAAAATTTTGACAGACGAAAATATGATGGAAACCATTCGGCACAGCACAAGTGCGTATCAGTTTCAGTTTTACTATGATAATTTAGCACTGTTTGATTTCCACTGCATTGAATGGCATTGGCATGTTGAATTTGAATTTGTATATGTGGAAAAGGGAACTGCTGTGTTTTGTGTGGGCGAAAAGCAAGTTACGCTTGAAACGGGACAAGGTTTATTTGTAAACTCTAAGATACTGCACCGCTTTTATTCAAAAGAGGGGGCAGTGATCCCTAATTTTGTTTTTGTACCGGCATTTATCGCACCACAGAGCAGCTTAATCTACAAAAAGTATGTGGAACCAATCGAACATTCCACGCTGGAAGGCTTGACTTTTTTGCCAGAAATACCGTGGCAGGCGGACATCTTACATGTCATGGAAAAGATTGTGCAGGTACAAAAAGAAGAAAAGGATGACGAACTGAAAACATCTTTTTTGGTACAGGAACTCTGGTATTTGATTTATTTGCATGTTGAAGAAACAAAGCTTGAGGAGAAAAAGGAAGATTTTACATCCTCTCAGGCCAGACTGCAGCTCATGATGCAATATATTCATCAACATTTTGGAGAAAAAATTTCATTGGAGGATATTGCAGAGCAGGCGGTTGTGAGTAAAAGCACGGCATTGAATTTATTTAGAAGATACCTGCATGACACACCAGTACATTACCTGTTAAAATATCGTTTGCAGGAATCTGCCAGCCTATTGGTTACAACACAGAAAAAAGTAATGGTGATCGCTCAAAATGTTGGTTTTGAAAATGTCGACTATTTTTGCAAAATGTTTAAGAAATATTATAAAATGACACCGACAGAATACAGAGAAAAACATATCACGAAAGGTTTGGATTGATTAGTAGCAGCTTTCTTTCTTACTCTTGACGTTTCTTTCTCACTTTTATATAATAAGAGAAAGAAGCGCCAAATTGATTAAAGAGCTATGCGAAAAAGGACAAATGAAGGCTCAGGGAGCTGGAAAACATAGCTATCACGTATTAGTATAAAACAAAAATGATAATTAGCAAATGGAAGAAAGGAAAATACAGTATCATGAGTAACGATAAATATGAACTTCTTGCACAGCAGCTTCAGGCATTAATCGAGGGAGAACCTGATCTGATTGCAAATTTGTCAAATGCGTCCGCTGCGATAAATGAGGCGCTAGAAAATATTAACTGGGCTGGATTTTATCTTGTGAAGGAAAATATGCTTGTATTAGGACCATTTCAGGGAAAGCCTGCATGCATACGCATTCCATTTGGAAAAGGTGTATGCGGAACAGCAGCAAAAAAGGATGAGACACAGCTTGTAAAGGATGTGCATGAGTTTCCGGGACATATAGCATGTGACAGTGCATCTCGCTCGGAGATTGTAATTCCAATTCATGACAAGAGCGGTGTAGTGGCAGCAGTACTTGATATCGACAGTCCAGATCTGGCTCGCTTTGATGAGATAGATCAGAGTGGACTGGAGCATTGCGTGAAGATTCTTGAAAAGTACTTAGTGTTCTAAGAGGCTAAGCAAAAAAACACAAAACACTACTTTCCAAGCAGAATCATCAATCACAAAACTTGTAAAGTAGTGTAATTCAAGATTTATTGATATATATTTAATTTAAAATGATTGCTCTTTGATATTCCTTTTGATACACTGTATGGTATACAGAAAATCAAAAGGAGTATTTTATTATGCGGTGCCTTCTAGTGGCAATCAATTCAAAATATATTCATTCCAACCCAGCAGTTTACCTGCTTCGCGAGTGCGCACTGCGCGATCTAAAGCAAAAGCAGATTTTTGGGGTGGAGGTGGAACTGGCTGAGTACACAATAAACCATCATGCATCAGAGATTTTTGATGATATCTATCTTCATCATGCCGATCTTGTCTGCTTTTCCTGCTATATATGGAATATCGAGTATGTAAGACAGCTAGTGCGAAACTTAAAAAATCTCTGTCCTAATGTCAAGATCTGGGTCGGTGGACCAGAAGTTTCTTATGACTGTGAGAGTTTCCTATGTTCGCTTCCTCAGGTGGATGGAATTTTGTACGGAGAAGGAGAGAAAAGCTTTCCAACGCTGATAGAGTATTACGCAGCGCGTGAAAGAGATACAAATCCACCCTCCGAGACATTTCCTGATGGAGCAGCATGGCTAGATGAAAACGGAGTTTTCCACCAGACAAGTCCGCAGCCGCTCACACCGATGGAAGAGCTGCCATTTATCTATGACGAGGCAGGACGGATGGAAGGCTTTAAGAATAGAATTATTTATTATGAGACAAGCAGAGGCTGTCCATTTTCTTGCAGCTATTGTCTTTCATCAATAGATAAGAAACTGCGTTTTCGCCCACTCGATACAGTAAAAAATGAGCTCGCCTTCTTTTTAGAGCAGCGCGTGCCACAGGTTAAATTTGTAGACCGCACCTTTAACTGTAAAAAATCACATGCAATGGCAATTTGGCAGTTTATTTGCGACCACGACAATGGCGTGACTAACTTTCATTTCGAGATTGCAGCAGATATTCTTGATGAGGAAGAAATTGCACTTTTAAAGACAATGCGTCCTGGACTTGTGCAGTTAGAAATTGGTGTGCAGACGGCAAATCCCGACACAATTCATGCGATCAACAGAAAGATGGATTTGGCGCGTGTGGCACAGGTGACAGAGACAATTCGTCAGTCCCATAACATTCATCAGCATCTTGATCTGATAGCAGGTCTGCCATTAGAAAATTATGAGAGTTTTGGTCATTCCTTTGATGTGGTGTATCAGATGAAGCCAAGCCAGCTGCAGTTAGGCTTTTTAAAGGTATTAAAGGGTTCCCCGATGCAGGCACAGGCAAGCCAGTATGGAATATTGTCACAGGCAGAGCCGCCATATGAAGTATTAAAAACGCCATGGCTTTCCTATGATGACATTATTAGGTTGAAAGGTTTAGAAGAGATGGTTGAGACATACTACAACAGCGGACAGTTTTCCAATACCGTTAAAGTTTTGTGCAAACAATTTGACCGTCCATTTTTATTGTTCGAGGCTCTTTCAGATGAATACCGTGCTCGAAAAATGCATGAAAAAAAGCACAGCAGAGAAGCACAGTATCAGTTTATCCGAGACTTCGCTGCAGCGCGTACAACGCTTGATGATATACTTGTACGGCAAGTTCTGACGCTTGACTATTATCTGCGTGATTATGCAAGAAAGCGCCCGTCATTTGCGCTTGAGCAGGATCCTTATAAGGAAGAGATACGTGCAGTATGCCTGAAAACATTTCCAGAGAGTTCTTATAAGGATGTCATCCGTGATTATCATATAGAAGTTTTTGTGCCACCATTTACAGATGAAAAGCAGTTTTTTTTATTTGATTATCATCACCGCGATCCGCTTGATCAGAATGCAGAGATTCGCGTGCTGACATGGTAATAAAGGACAGAATCAAAAAAGGTATTGCGCATGTGTTGGTTTAGGAATAAAGAATAAAGTAAGCGAGACTGGATATTGCTTTATAGGAAGCAGTATCCAGCTTTTTATTAATGTTTTTATTGGCAAAAACAATAAAAATAAATAAGGATGTGTGGACTTATTGCCGATAATGTAGTATACTGGTCATAGTAAGTGCAATTTTTGAATTATGACAATGAAAAGCCCATAGAATGTGGTTTTGATCATGTGAAAGGAGGATGGCAGATGCGATACTTTTCAGTTGTTGAAATGGCAAAAAAATGGGATGTATCTGAACGGAGTGTAAGAAACTATTGTGCTCACGGGCGTGTACCGGGAGCATTTATTACCGGAAAGACATGGAACATTCCGGAAAATGCAAAAAAGCCAGAGCGTTCTAATAAGAAGAAAGAAAAAAAGACGACGCTATTGGATATTTTGCTGGATGAGAAGTCAAATAAATACTCTGGAGGTATTTATCATAAGACACAGATTGATTTAACATATAATTCAAACCATATGGAAGGCAGTCGATTGACCCACGATCAGACCCGATATATATTCGAGACGAATACTATTGGTATAGAAAAAGAAGTGCTTAATGTAGATGATGTGATTGAAACGGCAAACCATTTTCGGTGTATTGATATGATTATTGACTATGCAAAAGCAACATTGACGGAAAATTTTATCAAGAAGCTGCATCTGGTTCTGAAAAATGGCACCAGTGATTCCAGAAAGGATTGGTTTGTTGTCGGCGATTACAAGAAACTGCCAAATGAAGTTGGCGGTATGGAGACTGCACTTCCAGAAGAAGTTGCAGATAGAATGAAGAAATTACTGTCAGAGTATAATAATCAGGAAGAAAAGACACTTGAAGATATTCTGAATTTTCATGTAAAGTTTGAATGTATCCATCCATTTCAGGATGGTAATGGTCGTGTGGGACGATTGATTATGTTCAAAGAATGCCTAAAATACAATATTGTTCCATTCATTATTGAGGGTAATTTGAAAATGTTTTATTATCGCGGATTGAAAGAATGGAACAATGAAAAGGGGTACCTGACAGACACTTGCTTGACAGCGCAAGATCGATATAAGGCATACTTGGATTATTTCAGGATTGCATATTAAGAGGGAAAATAATGATAAGAATTATGTGAAAGTGAGGCGATGAGTGTGCTAATGAATACTCAGGAGTATCTCTCCATTATTGGAAAGATTAAGAGTGAAATTAGGGATGCACAATACCGTGCAGCAGTTCATGTAAATGCAGATATGCTGATTCTTTATCATGATATAGGTTGTGTAATCAATGAACATAAATTATGGGGAAATAAGTTTATTGACAACCTTGCCACTGATATTAAGATTGCTTTTCCAGAGAGTAAGGGATATTCCGTTCGAAATTTAAAATATATGGCAAAATTTGCTGAGACTTATCCAGATCGGGAATTTGTGCAGACGGTATCTGCACAAATTCCGTGGTCTCATAATATTGCAATTTTGGAAAAAGTTAAAGATCCGCAACAGCGTATATGGTATATTGAAAAAACGGCTGAAAATGGATGGTCACATAATGTTTTGATTCATCAAATCGAGAGTGGTTTATACCAGCGTCAGGTTATGGCAAATAAAGTCACAAATTTTGAACATCGTCTACCATCTCCACAGAGCGAGCTTGCAGTGCAAACCATGAAAGACCCATATGTTTTTGATTTCATTCCTTTTCGGGAAGATATGCTTGAACGGGATATTGAGCAGGCACTGGTTCGGGATGTCACAAAGCTTCTTTTGGAGCTTGGAACCGGATTTGCATTTTTAGGAAATCAGTATCACCTTAATGTAGGCGGCGATGATTTTTACATTGATTTACTGTTTTATAATTTGAATCTTCGCTGCTATGTAGTCATTGAATTGAAAACAGGTGATTTTAAGCCGGAATACGCCGGTCAGTTAAACTTCTATCTATCGGCAGTGGATGGTATTTTGAAAAAAGAGCAGGACAATCCGTCAATTGGTTTGCTTTTGTGCAAAAGCAAGAATAATGTGGTTGCAGAATATTCACTTAAGGATATTTCAAAGCCAATTGGTGTAAGCGAATACAAAATAACTAGCAGTCTGCCTGATGATCTGGAAAAGCAGCTGCCGTCCGTTGAAGATATTCAGAAAAGGATTAAGTAAAATCAATCTGAAGGGAAATTTTGTGTTTCGTGAAAAACCAAAGCGTGCAGATTATATCTTATATCTGAATGCAAACAATCCGATTGCTATTATTGAAGTCAAAGACAATAAGCATAGTATTTCGTATGGATTACAGCAAGCTATGACATATGCAAAGATGCTTGACCTTCCGTTTGCATACAGTTACAATGGAGATGGGTTCGCAGAGCATGATTTTCTTACAGACCTGTGATTTTTAAGATAGAGCGAATTGATATCCCTGAGAATGAAGAAGAAAAGCAGTGGCTTGAGAAACAGAACTTCAAGAATACTGCTGAGGATGCATATACGGGATAAACATAAATCGGTAGTTGTTGAACTACATGAATTATTAGCTCTAATTGTAAGAATCAGTATTTTTTAGGAAATCTTTATGAGCCAAACGATTTGCAAACAATAGAAATCATATAAGACATACATGGAGGACAAAGATGTGAGAAGAAGTGACAGAGAAATAACTGCAATACCGGAAATACTTGATATTGTTGAAGAAGCTAAGGTTTTACATTTGGGTTTATTCGATGGAGAATATCCATATGTGATACCGCTGCATTACGGATATGAATACACAGATAATACATTAGTATTTTATGTGCATGGAGCGAAAGAAGGACACAAGATAGAACTGATTCATGCAAACCAGAATGTTTGTGTGGAATTGGAATGCAACATGGAAATTGTGTCTGGAGGAGATGTTCCATGCAAATATGGAGCCTCTTATGCTTCTGTTATTGGTCGTGGTAAAATAGAAATTGTAAAAGATGTGCAGGAGAAGATTCAAGGATTAAACTGTATAATGAAAAATCAGACTGGACGGGAATTTCCAATCAATGCTCAAATGGCACAGCCAGTCGAAGTTATGAAAATTACAATAAATGATTTTACTGCAAAGTCAAGGAAGAAGCCTGAACCTAAGTAAAAATCCAGCTTGTAAACTAACCCCACTTTACAAGTATGTTTGTAGTGGTATAATAAATTTGTAACACATTGTTCGAATAATATATTATAATATTACTCAAACAAGGAGGACATCACTATGTCAATACGTTACAGCGATGATTTTAAGAAAGAAGTAGTCAAAGCATATATGGTTGGAGATAAGTAGACCGTTCAAATAGCTGCTGACTATAATATTGCAAAGAGTACTATTAGCCAATGGGCTAATCAGTATTAGGTCAGCTGTCGCCTCATTAAACAGCGATTGTATTAATACTGATTTGGCAATAAATACTCTGAAGACAGCCATTAAAAAGGAAAAACATCCTAAAGTGATTTTGCACTCAGATCAGGGAGTTCAGTTTACCTCATGTGAATTTGTAAATTTCTGTAAAGACAATAATATAACACAAAGTATGAGCAAGGCAGGCTGTCCTTATGATAATGCTCCGATGGAAAGATTTTATAATACTTTCAAAAGCAATTTTTATAACGTAACTTCATTTTCAAATGTAGATGTTACAAAAAAGATTGACCAGTACAAACACCTCCCGATCATGAAAAAGTATTGTCATCAGTATTTTACTTTTTTGAATAGAATATGAACGCTAAAGTTGACCACATTGGTACCTGTTCCTATTAACCATGCACCGTCACATTTCCAATAACATTATCATTTGGTTTGGCGAGGACTCCACGGTCTGCGCCAGGCGGATGTCCTAGTATGCGCACATAAGAACGATAAAAAGAAGAATAGTCAAGGAAGCCGCTGTTTGCAGCGGCTTCTTTTGCGTGGCAGCCATTAAAAAGGAGCATCTGTGCATAAGCGATTCGTTTTCTTAAAAGGTAGTCAATTACAGTTGTTCCGGTTGCCTTTTTGAAAACTTTATTTAAATGATGCTTGCTGATAAAAAAATGATCTGAAATTTCATCAAGTGTCACTGGGTCCTTCAAATGCTGATTTAAATAAAAAAGAATGGAACTAAGCTGCGTCTGTGGAGTGTCAGACTGTTTTGAAAAAGCATTGCACGAATCACTCATATCTGCAATCTGCATCAGCAGCGCTTCTACGCAGATTGGAAGCATCTGTGCCTGAAATTCATTGCTTTTACGAGAACAGGATTCAAGACTTTCCAGATAGGACAGCAGATGAAATTGTTCAGTATGTTTAAAATAAATAGGCTGTCCGGCATTTTCACCTGTTTGAGGAAATGCGCGCAATAAAAAATCACGCCGTTCTGGGAGCAGCAGATCTGGGTGAAAATGAAGGGAATAGCGCCTATATGGGGCAGTGCTGTTAACACGCACACCGTGAAATGCGTGCGGTGAGAGTAACAGCACACTTCCAGGTGTCGGCTGATAGTTTACACCTTCTACAAGATAGTCGGCGTCACCAGAAAGAAAATAAAAAACCTCATAAAAATTGTGGCAGTGAAGCGCATAATCTGTCATCACATATGTGCTTTCTGAATAGCCAAATGAAACAAGATCGGTATTGATATGTGCCGTTGAATCCATATGATCAGAACCTTTCTTTACTTTTTTGTGCTCTGCAAAATAGGATACCATATGATCGCTATATATGCAATGTTTTGTTTCCTTTTTGCAATGGATCTTTTGGATTAAAAGAAGTATAGTAGACATAGAAGCCTAGAAAAAACGAAACAAACTTGATAAAAACCAACAAAAAACAAAATTAAAAAGGAGATTTATTATGAAAACAGGTGCACAGCTTTATACGATTAAATCGTATACTCAGAATGTAAAGGATTTCGCATGCTCTATGAAAAAAATTGCAGAAATGGGCTATAAGACTGTCCAGATTTCCGCAGTAGGAAAGGATCTTAAGCCAGAGCAGATTAGAGAAATCTGTGATGCAAATGGTCTTGAGATTGCATTGACACACAGTGATCCTAATCGAATCCTCTATGATACTGAAGCACTTATTAAGGAGCATGATATCATGGGATGCCGCTATATTGGACTTGGAATGATGCCAGATCGCTATCGTACAAAGGAGTGGCTGAGCCATTTCATGGATGATTTTAAGGAGCCGGCAAAAAAGATTGCTGCATCAGGAAAGCTTTTGATGTACCACAATCACAATACTGAGTTTGAGGCATTTGAGGCAGAAAATCTACCAAATGCAAATTCGAAAAAACGCATGATTGAGTATCTTATGGAAGGATTTGCACCAGATGAGATGGGAATTACTCTGGATACCTATTGGGTAGCAGCAGCGGGTGCTGATGTATGCGAGTGGATTCGTCTGTTAAAGGATCGTATTCCGTGCGTTCATTTAAAAGATATGCAGATTAAGGGTTGGAACCAGATCATGGCACCAGTTATGGAGGGTAATTTAAACTTCCCGGCAATCTTTAAGGAACTTGAGAACAGTTGTTGTGAATATATGTTGGTAGAGCAGGATGTCTGCACACAGGGCAGCCCATTTGAGTGTTTGAAGACAAGTTATGATAATCTTGCAAAGGCTGGATATCGTTAATCTTTTATGATAGTGAATATAAGAAGGAGAAAAAGATAGATGGAACAGGTAAGACTTGGAATTATTGGTGTTGGTAACATGGGAAGTGGCCACACCGCCAATATCATGGCAGGAAAAGTGCCGGAAGTGCGTATTACGGCAGCGGCAGATCTTCGTGAGAGCAGAAGAGAGTGGGCAAAGGAAAATATGCCGGAGGGCACAGCAATTTTCGAGGATGGCGACAGCTTAATCAAATCAGGTACATGTGATGCTGTATTGATCGCAGTACCGCATTATGATCATCCGCGTCTGACAATACTTGCACTTGAAAATGGACTTCATGTTATGTGCGAGAAGCCGGCAGGTGTTTATACAAAGCAGGTAAGAGAAATGAACGAGGCCGCAGAGAAGAGCGACCGCGTATTTGGTATGATGTTCAATCAGAGAACAAATTGTATTTATAAAAAGATGCATGATATGGTACAGAGCGGTGATTACGGAAAATTAAAGCGTGTGAATTGGATCATCACAGACTGGTACCGCACACAGGCATATTATAATTCAGGCGGCTGGAGAGCAACATGGGACGGCGAAGGCGGCGGCGTTTTATTAAATCAATGTCCGCACAATCTGGATTTGCTGCAGTGGATCTGCGGAATGCCGTCAAAGGTACGTGCATTTTGTCATAACGGAAAGTGGCATGATATAGAGGTTGAGGATGATGTAACTGCATATCTGGAGTTCCCAAATGGCGCAACTGGTGTATTTGTTACTACAACAGCTGATGCACCTGGAACAAACCGTCTTGAGGTAACACTCGAAAAAGGAAAGCTTGTTGCAGAAAAAGATGAGCTTAAGTTCTATGAGCTTGAAATTAATGAGAGAGAGTACTGCTATCAGGCAACAGAAGGATTTGCAAAGCCACCGTGTCATGAGACGACATTAGAGCTTGACGGAAAGAATCCTCAGCATATTGGTGTATTAAATGCGTTTGCTGCTGCTATTCTTCGCGGTGAGCCATTAGTGGCAGATGGCGTTGAAGGTATTCACGGACTTGAGCTGTCTAATGCAATGCATTTGTCTTCATGGCTTGAAAAGCCGGTTAGTCTGCCAATTGACGAGGATCTCTTCCTTGAAAAATTGAATGAGCATCGTGCAAATTCTAAGAAAAAGGAAAATGTACAGGATATTACTTTTGATACAACAGGAAGTTACGGAAGCAAGACTAAGGAATAAGTAGGAGGTGCTTCTATGAAACGTGCAGTGATTGTTGGCTGCGGCAATATCGCCGCAGTCCATGCTGCCGTACTGACTGCTCAAAAAGATACAGAGCTTGTCGGTGTGGCAGATATTCATTTTGAGAAAGCACAGGACTATGCCGAAAGATTTCATACAAAGCCATATGCCTCACTAGAGGAAATGATTGAAAAAGAGCAGCCTGATGTGCTTCATGTTTGTACGCCGCATTATCTTCATGTACCTATGACACAGTATGCACTAGAACGCGGCATAAATGTGTTTATGGAAAAACCACCGGCAATCACATTGGCGCAGCTGGATCAGTTAAAGCAGGCAGTTTATGCGTCAAAGGCAAAGCTGGGATTATGTTATCAGAATCGCTACAATCCAAGCTATCGCGCAGCAAAAGAATTTATTGCATCAGGCGCGGCAGGAAAGGTGTTAGGCGCACGTGGACTTGTCACTTGGAATCGTCCGGCACCATATTATACGCAGAGTGAGTGGAGAGGAAAGCTCGCAACAGAGGGCGGCGGTGTATTGATTAATCAGGCTGTACATACATTAGATCTTCTTTCTGATTTATTAGGAAAGCCAGATTGGATCGATGCTTCACTTTCAAATCATCATTTAAAAGGGCTTATCGAGGTTGAAGATACGCTGGAGGCATATATTAGATTTGGTGAAAAAGTTGCATGTTTTTATGCAACGAATGCATATTGTGCAGATGTTCCGCCGTTAATTGAGATTTCTTGCGAGAAGGTAACAGTTCGCATTGAGGATTTGGATGTTTCTTATCGTTATCCGGATGGAACAATTACAAAGCCAGACGTGGAGCGCCCTGTTCCAATTGGAAAAAGTTACTGGGGAAGCGGTCATACAGCATGTATTGGTGATTTTTATAAGGCATTGGAAAATAATACCGACTTTGCGTTGGAGCTTCCAGTGTTAGAAAATAGTATTCGTTTGATGCTTGGTGCATATGAGTCAGCGCGTGAGCATCATGTTGTGGAATTTTCGTAACTATTCAGAGTTATGTAAAATTACTTGCTGTGAATGTAGTTTTGAATAGTTAAGTTTTGTGACTAAGAAGGAGAAAACATGAGAAAAATACTTTCAAACTGTCCAGTCAGCTGTTTTGCTGATGAGATCAGTGTATCACTTGACAGACAGATTCAGGTATTAAATGAGCTTGGAATTAAATTTGTGGAGTTTAGAAGTGCTGATGGCACTGGCGTAGCAGATTTTACCGATGAGCAGGCAAAGGAAGCAAAAAAACGTCTTGACGCTGCTGGAATCCGTGTATCCGCAGTTGGTTCTCCAATTGGAAAAATTGGCATTGAGGATGATTTTGAAGCTCATATGAAAAAGCTGCAGCGTATTGAGCGCATAGCTGATATCTTTGAGACACCATATATTCGTATGTTCAGTTTTTATCTGCCAGAAAATGCCGATCCGAAGGATTCTCGTGACGCAGTTATGAAACGTATGGATCGCATGGTGCAGGAGGCAAAGGCTAGTCGTCTTGTATTGCTGCATGAAAATGAGAAAGGTATTTATGGTGACAACGCAACACGCTGTCTTGATCTGATGAAAGAATTTTATGGAGATCATTTTAAAGCGACCTTTGATTTTGCAAATTTCATTCAATGCGGACAAAATACAGCAGATGCTTACGAAATGTTAAAGCCATATATTGAGTATGTTCACGTAAAAGATGCACGTATGGCAGACGGAGAGGTTGTTCCGCCAGGAACAGGAGATGGCCAGTTAGCCGCAATCTTTGACAAACTTGACCAGTCCGGCTACAAGGGCTATTTGAGTCTTGAACCGCATCTGGCAAACTTTGCAGGATTAGGAAGTCTTGAAAAGGATGCCGCAGTGCGTGCTGAAAATGATACTGAGAAGGCATTCTGCATTGCATACCGTGCACTAGAAGGACTTCTTGGAAAATAATTAAACTTGTAAACCCTATAAACCTATAAACCTAGATAAGATTCCGAGACAGCTGTGGCAACGCAGGTGTTTTCGGAATCTTTTACTGAATGAAAAATTATCTTAACGAAAGCAGAAAGAACAGGATAAAATAAAGGCAGTTAGAGTATTACATGAACGAGAGAAAAGGCGGAAAAATAATGAAAACAATTGAAGCGTTTTTTCAGAGGTTGAAGATACAGTAAAATCTCACTTAAAGAGTAACGTTTTACTATAAAAACCTTTCTAAAAATAAAGAAAAAGAGAGACATTTTGATAGCAATGATGTATAATCGCGGTAGACACAATTTGATTCTTAGAGTCAATAAATATACATAATCAGACCGTGTCAAGCTGTTGTATAAGTAAAAATATACAACAGCTAAAAATAAGAATCTCTAATGTTGAAAGGAAAAAATGATATGGATATTTATGTTGATGTCCGTGCAGGACGTGATGGAAATGGAAGCAAGGAAATGCCATTTCGCCGTATTAATGAGGCAGCAAAGGTCGCAAAACCAGGTGATACAGTGCTTGTAGCACCTGGTGTATATCGTGAGTATGTGGATCCTATTTTTGCAGGAGAGCCAGATGCACGCATTACATATAAGAGTACAGAGCCATTAGCAGCAGTTATTACAGGAGCAGAGCGTATCACCAGTTGGAAGCATTATCAGGATAATGTATGGGTGTGCCGAGTGCCAAACAGTACCTTTGGTGCATATAATCCGTATACTACATTTGTATATGGCGATTGGTATTTTGCCAAGGCAGACAAGCATACTGGATGTGTTTATTTAAATGACAGAGCATTGTATGAGACATCTTCGCTTGAGGATTGTATTAAGGGCGAAGTTTATGAGTGCAGCTGGGTTCCAGAGGAATCTGTTTACAAGTGGTATACAGAACAGGATCAGGAAACAGATGAGACTATTATTTATGCGAATTTTAAGGGAGCAGATCCGAACAAGGAAAATGTGGAAATTAATGTAAGACGTGAGTGCTTTATGCCGTCAAAGACAGGTGTTGGCTATATTACAGTAAGCGGGTTTACTGTGACAAAGGCTGCAACAACATGGGCACCGCCTGCTGCATATCAGGATGGAATGATTGGACCACATTGGAGCAAGGGTTGGATCATCGAGGACTGCGAGATCTCAAACAGCAAGTGTGCAGGAATTTCGCTTGGCAAATATCTTGATCCAGAGAATGACCATTACTTTACTACAAAATATGTAAAGAGCCCGACACAGATGGAGCGTGATGCTGTATGTCGTGGTCAGTATCATGGCTGGCTGAAAGAAAAAGTTGGAAGCCATATCATTCGCCGAAACAACATTCATCATTGCGAGCAGGGCGGAATCATAGGCCGTATGGGTGGTGTGTTTAGTATTATTGAGGATAACCATATTCATCATATCAACAACATGATGGAGTTAGGCGGTGCTGAGATTGCTGGAATTAAGATGCATGCTGCAATCGATGTGACAATGCGCCGCAATCACATTCATCATTGTACAATGGGTATTTGGTGTGACTGGGAAGCACAGGGAACAAGACTGAGCCAGAACCTGCTGCATGATAATCAGCGTCCGCCGTTTGCGTCTGTATTAAAGGGCGGCATGATGTCACAGGATATTTTTGTTGAAGTTGGACATGGCCCGACATTGATTGATAATAACATTATGCTTTCCGATGCAAGTCTTCGTTTTGCAACAGAGGGTGTAGCACTTGTCCACAATTTGATCTGTGGTGCACTTACTTGTGTGGGCGGAGGAACAGGACCGCGTTATACACCGTATCATATGCCGCATCGTACTGAGGTAATGGGCTTTATGACCGTACTTCATGGTGATGATCGTTTCTATAATAATATCTTTGTACAGAAATGGCCATCAGATGATATTATAACGATGCACGATTCAGATGATGGATTTGACACAGAAAATCGTGCAGCAGGTACCTGGATGTTTGATGAGTATCCGACATATGATGAGTGGATTTCTCAGTTTGATTTTAGTAAGCCTGCTGATATGGCAAAACTTTATGGCGCACACGAAGGAAAGTTGCCAGTATGGATTGAAGGCAACGCTTATCTTGGTGGTGCAAAGCCAAGTAAGAAGGATGTCAATGCTCTGATATCAGCTGTCGCACGTGAGGATGTGCGCGTAGAGCTTGTTCAGAAAGAGGACGGTTATTATCTGGATACAAACGTGTACGAACTGATCGAAGGCTTTAAAAATAGAATGATTGATTCAGATGTGCTCGGAAAGGCATTTGAGCCAGAGGAACGCTTTGAAAATCCTGATGGAACAGCAATCCGATTTGACAGTGACTATTTTGGAACGCATCGTGGTGTCGATGTCATCCCAGGACCGTTTGCGGGGGCCGAAGAAGCGGCGAAAGTGCTTTATTGATTGACAACCCGGGAGATGGTGCAACCCGCAAGTTTTACGAGGGGCACTTCGATGAGTGACTTTGTCGACGGGCCCAATTCCGCGGGCGCCTGTTACATTTTTTATTATCATACTGTATTTTGAAAGCCCCGCTACAATGTCCCGTCTCGTAAAGCACATCATCTCAGCGCCGTTTATGTAACGAAGGTGCAAACTGAACGGTTTTGACTCATTAAAAGGAATCTATAAACGGTAGTAAATCAAGCAAATAAATTTAACAGGAGTCTGCCCTTTGCGGCAGGCTCTTTTCATGCTATAATATAAACAACTGACTATACAAAAGGAGACGTTGTATGACACAAACAATTTTAAAAAAGAATGGTAAAAGCAATAAGACAACACTAAGCAAGGTATTAGGAAAGTCTGGGAACAAAAAGCCGTCAAAAGCACCAGCATCCAAACCAGTCAAAAAGCCAACGGCACCAAAGATGCCGGGAGAATGGCTGTACTTAAACAAAGAAGAGCTGTCTCTTCGCAAAATCTATGAACTGTTTGAGGAAAAGCAGACTGCTGAATATTGGGAGGCTGCTGGCGTATTGGAAATTTCATTACCAGAGAGTGGCACACTGGATATGGAAGATTTAGAGGGCACGCTTGGCGATGAAGAAGGTGATGCATATCTGAAGGAAAATGAGATTCATGCAGTAGCTGCTGTTACGATTCGCCCGGAGGACTATGAGAAAGCAAAAGAGGTGATGCTGTATATAATCGAGAAGCTTGGCGGGTACTTCTGTGGCGATACAGCGGATTTTACGCCTGTTGTGGCAGCAAAGAAGAATTGATTCGTATTAATTTGTTTGCGTAATCTTAAGGAGAAAAGATAAGACTTGTGGGAAAATATCTGTCCTATTGCAATGGGGCAGATATTTTTTAAAAACCGGGTTGACAAGTGTATACCACTATGCTATTATAGGGTTGACACAAGTAAACCGGAATAAACTACAGAAGGGAGTAGAAAATGGCAAAGCATATTGTTTTATCTGACGGTGAATGGAAACTGATGAAACTTTTGTGGGAGAATTATCCGATGACACTCGGAGATATGGTAGAAGCGATGCAGGATGATACGGCATGGAGCAAAGGAACGATTTTTACAATGCTTCGCCGAATGAACACGAAGGGTGTTATTCGTATGGATGATAGCGGAAGGTATCAGCAGTATTATCCAGTATTACAGAAAGAAGAAGCAGAGCAGGCTGAGACGCGCAGCTTTTTGGAACGTGTATATGATGGCAGCGTGGGAATGATGTTGTCAGCAATGGCACATGATCGGAAGTTATCGAAATCCGAGATTGATGAGCTGTATAAGATCATTCAGGAGGCTAGAGAGGAGGGAAAATGACAGACTGGATCATTGGCTCCTGTGTTCTGATCGTGGCGGTCTTTGCAATCCGCAAAGTATTTGGAACGAGAATTAGTAGTCGGTTTCGATATGCACTCTGGGCAGTTGTGATGGTTCGTTTGATTTGTCCGGCGGCATTTTGGAATAATCAGCAGTTGACGCAGAATATTACAAAGGTATCCGAGCAGCTATTTCAAAGTGTAACCCAGCAAAGAAATGAGTTAGATAAGGCAGATTCAAATGCAGAATTCGGAATGGAAAATGGACAGGATACAGGCAATACAAACAGAGCTGGTATAGAAGATACGAATAGTGCAGATCGTACCCCAAATAACGATACCGATAACGTGAAGAATCAAAGTATCAATATCGGACAGCAAAATGGACAGGTAATCAGTCAGGCAGAAAATATCGACAAGAACGGTTTTTATCAGACAGGGAAGGAGGCATTACCACAACTCGAAGAATACACACAATCAAAAAATAGCAATTCTAATGTATTTCACCGTATAATAGCGCAACTAATAAGTATGGTTCCAGCCATCTGGCTTTGCGGCAGTATTGTCGTAGGACTTTGGTTTATCGGAATCAATCTTCGCTTCCGTCACATGTTAATGCGAAGCAGAAAACAAATAGATAACAGCGAAAAGCCACCGATTTATCAGGTAAAGGGATTATCCTCTCCGTGTTTGTTTGGGGTGATTCATCCGGCGATTTATCTGAAAGAGGAGACAAACTTGCAGGATGATCAGCTTTTGATGATTCTTCAGCATGAGAGGTGCCATTACCAGCACAAAGATCATATCTGGTCTGTGATGAGAAGTCTTTGTATGATTATTTGGTGGTGGAATCCACTAGTGTGGGCCGCAGCAGTAGCATCCAAAAGAGACTGTGAAATGGCGTGTGATGAAGGCACACTGGAAACAATTGGGTGGGAAAATAAATTTTTGTATGCAAAGACATTAGTTGATGCTGTGTCGGATAAAAAAACTTTTGGTATGACAGCGGCATCAACAATGGTATCAGGAAAATCTGATACAGAAAGGAGACTGCGTATGATGCTAAACAAAAAGAAAACAAAAATGGCAAGCGTGGTACTTGCGGCGGGACTTATGTTAAATGCAGCAGCATTGTGTTTCGGAGGAGAAAGTACGGCACAAAGTCAGAGTGAAACGCAGATAAATCAAGCAGGTCAGACAGATCAGACCACACTTCCGGTGCTTTCAGCAGTGGATGTGTATGAGCAGATACCAATAACGGATGGCGTGGAGGAGTTTTGTGAGACATTTGGGCTGCTTGATAAAGAATATGTTGCGCAGATTACGCCGGAATGGATGAAGGATAGTGGTATTGCACTGTTTCGTGATGCGTTGAATGAACGAGTATACATAACCTGGCAGGATCAGCTGATAGCAGTTCCACAGCTGGCTCAGGGAAAACTTACAACCGTATCGGATGTAAAAGTATTAAGTGTGGCTGCGGCAGATCTGGATGAAGATGGCGTTTATGAAGTCTATTTCACCGCAAGAGTGTATATTGGAGGAAGCAGCACGCACACAAATATGATCGGTATGGCAAAACTTACAGATGGGTCATTTAGCTGGGATTTTGGTGTAGATGATCAGATGAACAATAAATCCAATGTGCTGATGCTGACACAGAATGAAAATGGCGAGCTTGTTTGGAGTGAGGCACAATATAAAAAGACAAGTGATAGCAATCTTCGTGAGTCAACTGATAAGGGACCGGGGGCATTTTCACTGACACAAACAGATGAGAAAAATGAGCAGATGATTACTTTGATAGAAGGATATCTGACAGGTCAGTTTGCAACAGGCACAGCATCAGAATACCTGCTTAGCCCAGTTTTTGGTCAGTCAACAGATCTTGATAACTTGAACTGGCTGATTCCACAGGGCAGACTTCGCTGGGGAATGACGTTAGATGAATTGAAGGTATGGTATGGAGATACACTTGAAATTGTTTCGAAGGAAGACGATATAACGACTGTACAGATTTCAGATGCATATATTTTGGGGTGCAATGCAGCGATCACTGCGACAGTGGACAAAAAAGCAGGTGTGACCAAACTTCAGTATGAATTTGCAAAGGAAGATAAAGATGTTGTTGTCGCCAATGCAAATAAAGGATTGTTGACAAATCAGACAGTCAGTGCGGCAGAGGGCATAAACGTAATCTATAACTGTGTAGGAATATCGCCCGCAAATTTGGAACTCGATTCCCAGAAGCGTTTTCGTGAAATCTGCGAGCAGCGGGGCACCTGGTCTGATACCGAAGAAATGCGATACGATGCCAAAGTAAGAGGACAGCTGGCGGTAACAGAGGATGCCTGCGAGTTGTCATTTGAGGCAGAACCAGAAATGGCAATTTTATATCGAGAGCTTTTAACTGCGGCAAGCAGCGAAATGAGTGGAATAAGAACTCAGTGGCAGCAACTGGACAAAGAAAATTTGACATTTTCGTGGACTCCAAGCCTTGAAACAACCAATGATTCAAAATGGGTTATGCTTGAAGGAGATAACGCAAATCAGCTTTCTACAATGGCACAGGCACTTCTTGGAGTGGCACAGCCGTATCTATTTGGTGGATTTTCGGAAAAGCTTATAAGTAGTGCGGCATATGCATTGGATGCGCTTAAACAGAGTGAGGACGATGTAATTTGCAGAATTACAGATAGTGATGGAAATCGTGATGCTGTATTTCTTATAAATGAGAATGGAAGTGGATATTGTTTTGTAGCAGTATCCGATGATATCATTGCACAGGTTGGACTATTCTCATTTACACCATGTGACACTGGAAAGGAATTATATCGAAGGATGTGGGAAGAAATCAATAAGTACGATACGATCGTTGCGCAGTGAGTGTGATTTAAATCAGTGATGAGACGAGCACTTTTCCCTGAGATGATCGTTAGCATGGATTCGACGTTACGTAAATGGGGGCGAGGCGAATGTGATTTACGAGGCGGAACGTTGAAGCGAGCTGCTCAAAATAATGTATGATAAAAAGGTACATAGTGGGCATCGCTGAACAGTGACGCCGACAAACACTTCGCCGAGTCACCCTTCGTAAGCCTACCGGGTTGTATTACTGTTCACAAAATCTTCACAAAAAAACTCTTGCATTTTTGAGTTTGTGGTGTTATATTACATACCGAACAAAGGAAATGACCAGACAGGTCAGTTTCTTAACAAAACCTCTTGTCGAAGGCTGCTAAGGAATCAGATTTTTGGAGGAAAAGACAAAATGAATACTTTAAAAGCTGAAAAACGAAGCATGGACATCAAAGCAAAGAAGCTTAGAAGAGAGGGATACGTTGTAGGCAACGTGTTCGGAAAGAAAATTGAAGGTTCTATCCCAGTAAAGTTTCAGAAACTGGAGTTAGAGAAATTCTTAAAGAAAGCACATAAAGGAAGTCAGATCATGCTTGATGTTGAGGGAACTCAGTATGATGCACTGATCAAGGACGTCGCATATAACCCTGTTGCAGGAAGAATTGATGAGATTGATTTTCAGGCACTTGTAAGCACAGAAAAAGTTCATTCTGTTGTTGAGGTTGTCTTAGAGAATCATGACAAGATTGCAGAAGGTGTACTTCAGGAGAGCCTTGAAGAGATTGCCTATAAGGCATTGCCGGCAGATCTGGTTGATGAGGTCAGAGTTGATGTTGGCGACATGAAGATTGGCGATGTTATTCGTGTAAAGGATCTTCCAATTTATGAAGATAAGAAGATTACTATTATGACAGATCCAGATGCGGTTGTAGTAGCATTAAATGCAGCACACAATGCAGCAGTACCTGAGCCAGAGACAGCAGAAACTGAAGAAGAGCCAAAGAAGGACGAATAATCTGGAGAAAATTATAAGTGAACAATTAAATGATTCGAAAAAAGGAATGGTCACGAAAATGACCATTCCTTTTTTGCACAAAAAAATATGAAAATTTATTACGAAGCAGTTTTTGTTTCAATTTGTGCCGGCTGCTGAACCAAAAATCCAGCCAGAATCTGGCGTATTACAGTATGGAGATAAGGAAGATATTCTTCAACTGATACTGGCTGGCCATACAAAATACAGCTGTAACATGTAGAACCAACGAGTTCGATAATTGTAAAGAGCATTAGCTCAGGCTCTGGACAGACATATGAATTTTTTTTCATCTGTTCAAATATATAATCATAAAACTGTAAAGACTCATCTGGCAGTGTATTTTCAAAAGCTGTTTTAAAAATCCCCCATGATAAATTCTTGGAAATAAAGGTTAAAAGACCGTGATCATCATTCAGGCGGCCGATGATGTAGTCGGCAACTGCGATAATCTGGTCTTCAAAGCTATTAAACTTCTGATCCAGCAGTGCATGGTGAGCATCTGCAAACAGCTGCCCTGCTTTGTGGGCAATCAGCTTATCCCTCAAATCATATTTATCCTTAAAATATAAATAGAAAGTTCCCTTTGCAAGGCCGGCATCTGAAACGATATCAGAGATAGTCGTCTTTGCAAAGCCCTTATCGCGAAACAAATCAAAGGCCGTCTGCAGCAAAGCGTTTTTCTTTTGTTTCTTATTGATATCCACTTTTCCCATACGAGAACCCCTCCTGTAATACTTGTAATTTATCCTAAACTATTATTATATCAAGATATTAAGTAATAGTAAAGGTGTAAATGTTTAAAAACTTGAATCTTAGAGTTATTATCTTACAAAACTGACTAAAAGTCAATTATTAAAAACTGACCAAAATTCATTTTATTACCATATATTTTTCGGATACTTTTAATATTGACCAAAAGTCAGTTTCTGCATATAATGCGTAGTGTGAAAAAAAGATAGGAGATGGTTGCTATGGTTAAAGTAGGAAAATGGATTGCAAAACATAAATATCTGATCATATTGATCAGCATTTTGCTTATGATTCCTTCCGTGATCGGTATGGCAAAGACAAGAGTCAACTATGATATCTTAAGTTATCTGCCAGACACGCTTGAGACAATCAAGGGCCAGGATATTATGGTTGATGAATACGGAATGGGCGCGTTTTCCATGGTCGTCGTGGAAAACATGGAACTAAAGGATGTGCAAAAGCTAGAAGATGCATACAGCGAGATTGATCACGTTAAGGATGTTCTTTGGTATGATGATGTTGCTGATTTAAGTCTTCCAGTCGAGATGATTCCAAAGGATCTGCGAGAGGCGTTCTTTAAAGGTGATGCGACCATGATGCTTGTGCTGTTTGACAACACGACATCATCTGATGAAGCTATGGAAGCACTTACCGAAATGAGAAAGATCAGCAATGATCAGTGCTTCTTAAGCGGTATGACTGGTATTGTTACCGATATTAAGAACCTGGCATTAAGCGAGATGCCGGCATACGTTGTGATTGCCGCAATTCTTTGCTTCATTGTATTGCAGCTGTTTACTGATTCATTTTTAGTTCCGTTGTTCTTCTTATTAAGTATCGGAATATCTATTCTCTACAACATGGGAACGAATGTATTCCTTGGAGAGATTTCCTATATTACACAGGCACTTGTAGCTGTTCTTCAGCTCGGTGTTACAATGGATTATTCCATTTTCCTTCTTAGCAGCTATGAGGAAAATAAAGAACGTTTCCCAGATGATAGGGAGCGTGCGATGGGTCATGCAATCGCCAATACCTTTAAGTCTATCGTGGGAAGCTCTGTTACAACAATTGCTGGTTTTGCCGCACTTTGTTTTATGACATTCGCACTTGGCCGCGATCTTGGTATTGTCAGTGCAAAAGGAGTTGTAATCGGTGTTATCTGCTGTGTAACTGTTCTTCCGGCTATGATTCTTATTTTCGATAAGTCGATTGAAAAAACAAAGCATAAGCCGCTCATTAAGAGCATGGATAGATTGTCAGGCTTCATTACAAAGCATTATAAGATTTGGCTTGTTATCTTCCTTGTTCTTTTAGCTCCGGCAATTTATGGAAACAGCAATACAAAGATTTATTACAACATTGCAAAATCTCTTCCATCTACACTTGAGAGCAATGTGGCAAATGAAAAGCTTGAAGAAGACTTTGATATGAGTGTTCTTCACATGGTTATGATGGATAAGAACATGGACGCAAAGGATAAGCGCGATATGTTAAATGCCATCGATGAGGTGGACGGTGTTAAGTGGACGATCAGCTTAAATTCCTTAGTTGGTGCAACTATTCCTGATTCTATGATTCCAAAGGATATCAAGAGTATGCTGCAAAGTGATAATTGGGAGCTTGCATTTGTATGCTCAAAGTATCAGTCAGCGACAGAAGAAGTTAACAGTCAGATTGCCCAGATCAATGACATTGTAAAGGGTTATGATGAAAATGCAATGGTAATCGGTGAAGCTCCTATGATGAAGGACCTTGAGGATGTAACAAATATCGACCTTCAAAGTGTTAACACAGTATCAATGGCAGCGATTTTCATTATTATCATGATTATCTTTAAATCAATTTCACTGCCAATTATTCTGGTAGCAGTAATCGAATTTGCGATAGCAGTCAATATGGCAGTGCCGTTCTATCAAAACATCAGTCTTCCGTTTGTTGCCTCTATCGTTGTCGGAACTATTCAATTAGGTGCGACAGTAGATTATGCAATCCTGATGACGAGCCGTTATCAGAAAGAGAGAAGCAGAGGAAAGAATAAAAAGGAAGCTGTAAGTGCAGCACATAAGGCAAGCCTTGAATCCATTATAACGAGTGGTCTTAGCTTCTTCGCAGCAACATTTGGTGTATCAGCTTATTCAAAGGTTGATATGATTGGTTCCATCTGTACACTTCTTTCAAGAGGTGCATTAATCAGTGTTGTCGTTGTAGCACTTGTTTTGCCGGCAATGTTCCTGATTTTTGATAAGGTAATTTGTAAGACATCAATTAACTTTCTTGGAAAGAAATAAAAAGTAAAGTAACTGGCGTGCACAAGCGTGCAATTCTGATTTAGAAATGAGAATGAGGGTGTTATATTATGAATAGAAATCATATGCTGAAAAGAAAAATGACAGCCGGACTTGCAGTCGGCATGGCAGTAGCAGTAGGAAGTGTTCCAATGGCAATGGCTGCTAACACAGCAAATACAAAGGATTCATCAAGCAGTGTATCAAAAGAGGAAACCGTCTATGTAAATGCAGATGCATCTGGAAATCCACAGCAGATCACAGTATCTAACTGGTTAAAGAATGCAGGCAGTGAAAGCAACGTTGAAGATCAGTCTGATCTGACAAATATAAAGAATGTAAAAGGTGATGAGACTTTTAGTGAAAATGGTGACAGCCTGACATGGAATACAGATGGCAGCGATATTTATTATCAGGGTCAGAGCAATAAGGATCTTCCGGTATCTGTAAAGTTTACATACTTATTAGATGGACAAGAGATGCAGCCGCAGGATCTTGTCGGCAAGAGCGGTCATCTTCAGATCAAGATTCAGTATACTAACAACGAGAAGAAGAGTGCAAAGGTAGATGGAAAGAATGAGACCATCTACAGTCCATTTGTAATGCTGACTGCAATGATACTTCCAGATGATACATTCTCTAATGTCACCATCGACAACGGAAAGGTAATTTCCGATGGAAGCAGAAATATTGTTGTGGGTGTCGGAATGCCTGGTCTTAAGGATAGCTTAAAGCTTGACACGATTGATCTTTCTGCAGATGATGACGATAAGAACAGTGAAGACAAAACGCTCGATATTGACATTCCAGACAGCGTATCGATTGAAGCTGATGTAACAGATTTTTCAATGAGTTCTTCTCTTACAGTTGCATTGTCTGATCTGTTAAAGGATATTGATTTTGATGATGACAGTGCATTAGATGACATCAAGGATGCACTTGATAATCTTACAGATGCAGCAACACAGCTTGTTGATGGAACCTCTGATCTGTATGATGGTGTGGAGGAACTTGACGAGAAGTATGGCGAGTTTGATGATGGTGTTAAGGAATTAAGAGATGGCACACATGATCTTTCGGATGGCGTTGGTGATCTGACAGATGGTGTAAATACACTAGCAGATGGTGCAAAGCAGTTGCAAAGCGGAGCAGGTGACCTTGCAAGCGGAGCAAAGACGCTTGACGATGGAGTTGGAAAGCTTCAGAGTGGTTCTAAGGATCTTGTAAGTGGTGTGAGTCAGCTTGCAAGTGGTGCAACTTCACTTCAAAGTGGAGCAGGTCAGTTACAGAGCGGTGCAGGACAGTTACAAAGCGGAGCAGCACAGTTACAGAGTGGTGCAGGTACATTACAGAGTGGAATCAATGATTATACATCTGGTGTCGATCTGTTAAATGCAGGTATTCAGGCAAATCTGTCAAGTGACAGTGAATTAAACACAAAGGTTTCTCAGTTTGCCCAAGGAATCAATACATTGGCAGCTGGTGTTAACAGCTACACAGCAGGAACAGATTCTTTAGCAGATGGCGTAAGTGCATATGTTGCAGGTGAACAGCAGCTTTCACAGGGTGCACAGGCACTGACTCAGATTCAGGGTGCGTTAAGCACACTTACTGCAGCACTTGATGGAGAGGGAGAGACGACAGAGGATCTTGTCGCAGCATCAAATGCACTGGCACAGGGAACAGAATCCTTAAAGGCTTCCTTAGGAACTGACGAGACTAAACAGTTAATGACTCTGTTAGACAGCATGTTGAAAACTGGAAATGAGCTGATCACAGAAGCAAGTGGATTATCTAGTGTTATGAAAGAGCAAATCGTAGCACCAGTTCAGGGCATGATGGAAAATGCTGAATATTTGATGAATCAGATCACGGCAGTACAGAGCTACGCTGTTGAGTTAGCAAAAACAGCAGCAACGGCAAAGGATACGATTAATGCGCAGATCGCTAATGCAAACAATGAATTATCAAGCGCTGCACAGGGACTGGCTGACAGTGTAAATAATGCAGCAAATGCGCAGATAAACAATGCAAATGCGCAGATCGCCAACGCAAATGCACAGATTGACAGCGCAAGAGCAGTTCTTCAGCAGCAGCTTGACGCAGCAAATGCAGCAGGAAATACTGAGCTGGCAGCATCGTTACAGACAGCAATTAATAGCCTTGGAAATGTAAGTGGAGTAGAGGCGGTAAATGTTGACGCACCAGCATATACTCCAGTACAAGGAATTGATGGAATAACGCTTCCAACATTGAATGCGGATTTGGAAGGTATGGCAGCGAAGGTAGAGAGCATTAAGAATACCTTTGATACTCTTCAGACAACTGTTACAGGTTTAATTACCTCACTTACAGATGTACAGACAAAGATCGACAGTATTACTTCTATGAAGGATCAGATTCCGGCAGCAGATGTCACTGCGCTTAGCACGGGTGTTGATTTACTTGACTCTAATATGCAAGATTTCAATGCAGCAATGGGTAATCTTTCAACACAAGTTGCTACATTAAACACGCAGGCTTCGGCAGGTATCAAACAGCTATTAGATGGTTTTGCACAGCTTGATGCAAACAACGACACACTTACAGGTGGTGCAGCACAGTTAAAGGCAAACAGTGCATCTCTTACAAGCGGCGCAGCAGCACTCCAGACTGGAGCAGGACAGCTGATCGAAGGATTAAATCAGTTAAGCACACAGATGATGGCAGGAGCAGGACAGCTTGCAGCAAACAGTCAGACATTACGTGATGGTGCAGCAACCTTAAAGGGCGGCATCGACAGTGCAAAGAACGGAATTGACACCTTAAAGAGCGGAACTGACACTTTAAAGGGCGGAACCGATACCTTAAAGACAGGTGCAGATACCTTAAAGAGTGGTGCTGGTACGTTACAAAATGGAATTAACACATTAAAGTCTGGTACAAGTGCACTTAGCAGTGGTGCTGATACATTGAAGTCTGGAACTAATGATTTGAGAAAGGGAACACTTGACTTAAAGAGTGGTGCACAGACGTTAGCAGATGGCGTTAGTGATCTTAAGGATGGTGCAGACACATTATCAGATGCAAGTGATGATGTAGTAGATGGAATCAGCGATCTTAAGGATGGCGCAGAGGATTTAAAGGACGGTATGCAGGAGTTTTATGATGAAGGAATCAGCAAGATCAAGGATCTGGCTGATGAGAATCTGACAGTAATTCTTGACCGCTTAAAGGCTCTGACCTCAGATGAGATTTCATATGATACCTACAGCGGCAGAAGCGACAGCATGAATGGTTCTGTTAAATTCATCATTGAGACTGACGAGATTGAATAATTAAAAAACACCATGTACTGTAATGAGCACATGGTGTCTGAAAAAAATAATACATTTGGATCAGCGAAGACTTTCTAATACATTTTCGTGAATCCGTTCTGAGAGCTGTCTATAAAGGCAGCTCTCTTCTTTTGTAAAGTCGCGCATGCAGGTGCATTCAAAATCATTAATTGCAGCTTTCAGATCATCAAGCACTGGCGTTGCTGTCTCAAGCAAGCAAACTGAAAAATGCTGTATCGGAAGAGGCTGAATAAAACCACGCATCGAAAGATGAGAGAGCGACAAAGAAAGAATATGGAGTGGGAGCTGTGCATAATTGGCGAGCTCTTTTTTTGTTGTAAATGGAATTGGATTTTCCAAAGCAAGTAAAAGGCAGGCATCATTTAGTGTCAAATCATGCTTAATAGCAGCAGATTCAAGATAACGATACAAAAGCATTTTGCTGCGGTAGGCATCAATAAAAATGCCATGTCCGTTTAATGCCTGTGGAGATACACTTGTGCGTTCACTTCCTAATTTTTTTGATCCAGGAAGAATTGAAGGCATTACAAATCCATCCTTTGCTGAGTCAATCAAAAAATGGTAGATTCTCAGTCGGTTTTTCTCATAATATGCTTCATCAAATGTGTGTTTATAAAAATTATTATAATACTCAAAAATTTCAAGCTTCATCTTAACAGTATTGGAGATCGTTACACTCTGACTCACAAGAGAACCCTTTGTTTTGACATAGTAATAGATCGGAACCTTCAATGCAATAAAACGCTCAGCATATCTTATATACTCCAGATTAAACATAAAATCTTCACACCAGTTAATCTGTGCGTTCATGCGAAGCTCATGCTTTTCAATAATGTCGCGGCGATACAGCTTATTCCAAATCACACCATAATAAAAGTCGGCAGGATTTTCCATCATATGGTGGGAAAATTCTTCTTTTGAAAGTACGGCATCCTCATCAATATCACCTTTTTGAGAAACACGCTCCCCATTGACACGATAAAAATCTGCGATTACAAGATCGCAGTTGTTTTTCTCAGCAGTGCGCACAAGAAGCTTTGTAGCATCTGGTGTAATCCAGTCGTCACTGTCTAAAAATTGTATGTATTTTCCGTGAGCCAGATCAAGAGCTGTATTTCTTGTATCAGATACGCCGCTGTTATTTTTGTGAATGACGTGGACACGGTTATCAAGGGCGGCATATTCATCACATATCGCACCAGAATCATCGGTGCTTCCATCGTCAACAAGAAAAAGTTCATAATCAGTAAAATCTTGATTTAAAATGCTGTCTGCGCAGCGTCGAAGTGTCTTTGCAGAGTTGTATACAGGCACGATAATACTAACTTTAACAGACATAAAGCTAATCCATCCTTTCTATTTCCTGAAAAATAAGTATTTGGTTTGCGTGTACAAATCAACTTTTTATATTCTTATTTTACCAGAACTATTTTTGAAATGCTATGATGATTTTCTTAAATTTCTTACATTTTACGCTTTTTTGTAAATTGTAATTAACTGGCAATTTGGTAAACTGGTAACAGCTCATGAGTAAAAAGCATCTGCTTTGAGATATTCTTGCAGAGAGCTGAACTTGTGAACTGCAATGGAAAGAAAGAGCAGAGGATGGATATGACAGGAACAATCATAGGAACAGGTGCATGCGCTGCATCACATGTAATGGAAAATGATGATCTGGCACAGTTTGTTGATACAAGCGATGCATGGATCACAGAGCGCACCGGAATAAAAAGACGTCATATTGCAGAAAATGAGACGGTTTCCTCTTTAGCAGTTTGTGCAGCAAAAAGGGCACTTTTGGATGCAGAAATTTTAGCTGATGAGATTGGTCTGATCATTGTGTCCACTATGACACCAGAGAGTATCATGCCAAGTACAGCATGTCTTGTGCAGGCAGCAATAGGTGCTTCTAATGCATTATGTTTTGATCTGAACGCAGCATGCAGCGGTTTTGTGAGTGCATTTGTCACGGCGCGTACATATCTTGAAAGCAAAATTGTACGCTATGCACTTGTCATCGGAAGCGAGGTGCTTTCCAATGTAGTGGATTGGCAAGACAGGGGAAGCTGTATATTATTCGGTGATGGCGCCGGTGCAGTTATATTAGAAGCATCAAAAAATGATTCATGGGTTCCTGTTCTTCATGCTGATGGAAGACAGTCACAGGCACTTACCTTAAAGAGTCGTCATGATGCAAATTGGCTGTTTGAAAAGGAGCATCCAGACTTGTTTAAGCGCGACTACTTTATAAGCATGGATGGCAGAGCTATTTTTCAGTTTGCCGTGCGCAAGGTGCCAGAAGTAATTGACGAACTTCTAGAGAACAACAATCTGAAAAAAGAAGAGATTGCATATTATCTTCTTCATCAGGCAAATCGCCGCATTGTAGAGGCAGTGGCAAAGCGTATGGATCAGCCAATTGAAAAATTTCCAATGAATTTGGATGAATATGGAAATACCTCATCAGCATCAATCCCGATTCTTCTTGATGAAATGAATCAAAAAAAGCTGCTTCATGACGGTGATAAAATTATCATTGCAGGCTTTGGCGGAGGCTTAACCTGGGGAGCAGATGTGATTACTTGGAGAAAGAAGTAAGAACGATCAAAGCAGAAACCGCAAAAAACGGTAAAACAATAATTTATTATAAAGGAGAAATGAAAATGTTTGAAGAAATTAAGACTATCGTAGCAGAAAACTTAGGTGTAGAGGAAGACAGCATTACAATGGAGTCCTCTTTCAAGGATGATTTAAAGGCAGATTCTCTTGATTTATTTGAGATGGTAATGGCACTTGAGGAAAACTATGGAATTGAAATTCCAACTGATGATCTGGGTCAGCTTGAGACTGTTGCTGATGTAATCGATTATATTCAGAGTCATAAAGAGTAAATAATATGATACCAGGGTCAAAAGGTATTTTGCCCCCAACTGATACCAACGAATTGCTCCGTTGCTATGCAACTTTCGCAATTCTAAAAGCATTCGGATTCGCTGATTTTCCTTGAAAATCGCTGTATCCTCATGTTTTTGTAGGTCCCAAGCTCAAAAACCTAATCGTGCAAGCACGAACGGCTTTTGGAGCTTTTGACCTTGGTATCATAACTACGATCATGAAACAAGAGCATATTCATGATTATAAATGAGAAACGAGAAAAGGCAGGAAAAAAGGATGCAGACAGAATTAACCAGATTGCTTGGAATCCAGGCACCAATCATTCAAGGCGGAATGGCATGGGTGGCGGAACATACGCTTGCAGCAGCAGTATCAAATGCAGGCGGACTTGGTATTATCGGTGCCGCAAATGCACCGGCTGAGTGGGTCAGAGAACAGATTCGCCTGACAAAGCAGCTGACAGATAAGCCGTTTGGCGTCAATGTCATGCTGATGAGTCCTTATGCGCCAGAGATTGCACAGGTAGTTGCAGAGGAGGGCGTAAGTGTTGTTACGACAGGTGCAGGAAATCCAGAGAGTTATATGGCACTTTGGAAATCAAAGGGCATTAAGGTGATTCCAGTCGTTGCATCCGTTGCTTTAGCAAAAAGAATGGAGCGAGCAGGAGCCGATGCTGTTGTTGCAGAAGGATGTGAATCAGGTGGTCATATTGGTGAGAGTACGACAATGACACTTGTTCCGCAGGTAGTTGACGCATTGAATATTCCAGTTATTGCGGCAGGCGGAATAGCAGACGGCAGAGGCCTTGCAGCAGCTTTTATGCTTGGGGCATGCGGTGTACAGATGGGAACTCGTTTTGTTGCGACAAAGGAGTGCTGGGCACATCAAAATTATAAGGATAAGATTTTAAAAGCAAAGGATATTGATACGAAAGTAACAGGCAGAAGCACTGGTCATCCAGTCAGAGCACTTAGAAATGAAATGACAAAGCAGTATCTTGATCTGGAAAAGAAAGGTGCAACATTAGAGGAACTTGAGTATCTGACGTTAGGTGGTCTTAGAAAGGCTGTTGTAGAAGGCGATGTGAAAAATGGAAGTGTCATGTCTGGTCAGATTGCAGGAATGATCAAAGAGGAGTTAACTTGCAGGGAGGTCATTGAAAACATTGTGGCTGAGGCGGCAAAGCTTCTTGAGAAAGGGGCATGTTATGAGTAAGCTTGCATTTATTTTTCCAGGACAGGGTGCGCAGAAAGCTGGAATGGGAAAAGATTTCTATGAAAACAGTGAAGCTGCAAGATCATTTTTTGATCAAGCACAAAAAATTCTTGACTTCGATTTGAAGGAAATGTGTTTTGGTGAGCACGAAGAACTTAACTTGACAGAGTACACACAGCCATGTATGGTAAGCGTTTGCCTTGCAATTGTGCAGGAACTAAAAAAACGCGGCATTAATCCTGACATCACAGCAGGCTTAAGCCTTGGAGAGTATGCAGCAGTTGCAGCAGCAGGCGGCATGAACGAGCTAGATGCTATAAAGTTAGTGCGACGCAGAGGAATTTTGATGCAGAGCACTGTTCCAACCGGTGAAGGCGCAATGGCAGCTGTTTTAGGATTAGATGCAAAAAAAATAGAAGAAATTCTTGAAAGCTTTGAAAATGTATGGATCGCAAATTATAACTGTCCTGGTCAGATAGTAATAACTGGTCTGACTAATGAGGTGCAGCAGGCATCTTTAGCATTAAAAGAGGCAGGTGCAAAGCGTGTTGTGGAGCTTAAAGTCAGTGGACCATTTCATTCCCTGCTTTTAAAACCAGCAGGAGAAGCGCTGCTTAAGGAGATGGAATCAATGTCATTTTCACCGTTGCAGGTTCCTTATGTTGCAAATGCGACTGCCGAAATAGTGACAGACAGTAAAAAGATCAGTACATTTTTTGCAAAAGGAATTTATTCTTCTGTTCGCTGGCAGCAAAGTATCGAAACAATGCTTGAAAACGGTGTGGATACTTTTGTTGAGATAGGACCTGGAAAGACACTTGCAGGTTTTATGAGAAAGATTGCACCAAAGGCAACTGTATATAATGTATCCTCTTTCGAGGATGCCATAGCACTTGAAAAATGTCTGTCAAAGGCGTGAGGTGAAGTATGTTAGAAGAAAAAATTGCAGTCGTAACAGGGGCATCCCGCGGAATCGGAAGAGCCATTGCAAAGGAGCTTGCGCTTAAAGGAGCATTTGTAATTGTTAATTACAATGGCTCAAAACAGGCAGCTGATGAGACAGTAAATGAGATTACACAGGCAGGCGGCAAGGCTGTAGGTGTGCAGTGCAATGTGGCAGATGCAGCCGAGTGCGAAGCTTTTATAAATAATATCATTAGCGAATATGGTCGAATTGATATTTTAGTCAACAATGCAGGAATCGTGCGTGACAATCTTTTGATGCGTATATCAGAGAAGGATTTTGACGCAGTCATTGATACAAACTTAAAGGGAACTTTTCATACGATGCGTCTCGTGGCGCGTCCAATGCTTCGCCAAAGAAGCGGAAGAATTATTAATATTTCTTCAGTGGTTGGTATTTTTGGAAATGCAGGACAGGCAAATTATGCGGCATCAAAGGCAGGTGTTATAGGTCTTACGAAATCAGCATCAAAGGAACTTGCATCGCGCGGCATCACCGTAAATGCTGTAGCACCAGGTTTTATTGAAACTGATATGACGCAGAAATTAAGCGAGCAGGTAAGAAATCAGATTCTTAGCCAGATTCCGGCAGGCACATTTGGAAAGCCAGAGCATGTGGCAAAAACAGTGGCCTTTCTGGCGTCAGATGATGCGTCATACATTACCGGTCAGATCATTCAGGTCGATGGCGGAATGTAATCTATAATAACATAGCAGAAAGGCAAGGATAATTGATGAAAAGAAGAGTAGTTGTGACAGGCTTGGGCGCTGTGACTCCAATTGGAAATACAGTAGAGGAGTTCTGGAAGGGAATCCGCGATGGAAAGGTAGGAATCGGACCTATCACTCGTTTTGATACGACTGGTTATAAAGTTACGCTTGCTGCCGAGGTAAAGGATTTTAAGGCAGCAGATCGTATGGATTTTAAGGCAGCAAAGAGAATGGATCGCTTTTCACACTATGCTGTGGCAGCATCAAAAGAAGCACTTGAGGATTCAGGTCTTGATCTGTCAAAAGAGGATGCATTTCGCGCAGGCGTTGTGATAGGTTCAGGAATTGGTTCTCTTGAGATGATGGAATCAGAGCATGAAAAGATTTTAAAGGGACAGGTGAACCGTGTCAATCCGCTTATGGTTCCTAGAATGATTTCAAACATGGCAGCAGGAAATGTTTCAATTCAGCTTGGACTTCGCGGAAAGTGCACGAATGTCGTAACAGCTTGTGCATCTGGTACACACTGCATTGGAGATGCATTTCGTGCAATTCAGTATGATGATGCTGATATTATGTTTGCAGGCGGTGCAGAGAGCAGTATCTGTCCGACAGGAATTGCAGGATTTCAGTCACTGACTGCTCTTTCAACATCAGATGATCCGCTGTACGCATCAATTCCGTTTGATAAAAACAGAAAAGGCTTTGTTTTAGGAGAGGGTGCAGGTATAGTTGTTCTTGAGGAGCTTGAACATGCTAAAGCGCGCGGTGCTCATATCTATGCAGAGGTAGTAGGCTATGGAGCTACAGCAGACGCATTCCATATCACTTCACCATGCGAAGATGGAAGCGGTGCAGCTAAGGCAATGGAGCTTGCCATGACAGAGGCAAAGGCTGCTCCAGAAGAAATCACATATATCAATGCACATGGAACTGGAACGCATCACAATGATCTTTTTGAGACGCGTGCAATTAAGTTGGCATTTGGAGAGGCAGCAAAAAATGTCTGCATCAATTCAACAAAATCCATGACAGGTCATTTGCTTGGAGCAGCAGGAGGCGTCGAGTTTGTTGTATGTGCAAAGTCTGTTGAGGAAGGCTACATTCATCAGACGATGGGCACAAAAGAGACTGACGAGGAATGTGATCTTGACTACACAATTGGGGCGCCTAAGGAAAAAGATGTTGTCTATGCGATGAGCAATTCACTTGGATTTGGCGGCCATAATGCTTCAATTTTAATAAAGAAATACGAAAATGCGTAAAGGTGGTAAAAGTCATATGGAATTGGACGATCTTTTAAAGCTGATCGATCACGTATCAAAGTCAAAGCTGGATGATTTTTGCTACGAGACAGGAGAGATAAAGCTTCGCCTAAAGAAAAATGCAGCAAAGGAAATCGTTGTGCAGCAGAAAGAAGTAAAAAACGCAGCGTCAGAATTTGCCATTGTTCAAAATTGCGAAGATGCTGTGGGTGCAGATACCTCAAAAAAATCAGATGAAGCATCATCTGACAAATATATTGATTCTCCTCTTGTTGGTATCTTTTATACGGCACCGGGAGAAGGAGAAGCACCGTTTGTATCAGTAGGTGACCGCGTAAAGAAGGGTCAGACGCTTGGCATTGTAGAGGCAATGAAGCTGATGCATGAGATTACCTGCGAACAAAATGGTATTGTAAAAGAAATCTGTGCACAAAACGGTGATGCTGTCGAGTACGGTCAGAAGCTGTTTATTATAGAAGAAGCTTAAGCTAAAAATTGGAGAATCAGAATATGAATCATTTAGATATTAACCAGATTAAAGATATTATTCCGCATCGCCATCCGTTCTTATTAATTGATTACATAGAGGATTATGTACCGGGTGAGTATGCTGTTGGATATAAATGTGTATCATACCGTGAGGAGTTTTTTGCCGGTCATTTTCCGCAGGAACCAGTTATGCCAGGTGTTTTGACAATCGAGGCACTGGCGCAGACGGGTGCAGTTGCAATTCTTTCACTTCCAGAAAATAAGGGAAAAACAGCTTACTTTGGCGGAATTGACAAGTGCCGTTTTCGCGGAAAAATAGTGCCTGGTGATAAGGTACGTCTTGAGACAAAGATCATCAAGACAAAAGGACCTGTAGGTATTGGAGAGGCAGTTGCAAGCGTGGATGGCAAGGTAGTTGTCCGTGCTGAGTTAACATTTATGATAGGATAGGAGATAACATGATCAGGAAAGTTCTTGTAGCAAACCGGGGAGAGATTGCAGTGCGCATTATTCGTGCCTGCCGAGAGATGGGGATTGAAACGGTAGCAGTCTATTCAGAGGCCGATAAGGATGCGCTTCATGCGAAGCTCGCAGATGAGGCAATTTGTATCGGACCGGCAAAGCTTAGCGAGAGCTACCTGTCAATGGAGCGTATCATAAGTGCAACAATTGTGTCAGGTGCAGAGGCCATTCATCCAGGCTTTGGATTATTGTCGGAAAACAGCCGCTTTGCAAAACTGTGTGAAGAATGCAACATTATTTTTATCGGGCCAGATTCTAATGTGATTGCTAAACTTGGTGACAAGCAGGCTGCCAGAGAGACTATGATTAGTGCCGGTGTGCCAGTTATACCTGGCGGTGATCATGCAGTGTATGATGAAAAGGATGCGAAAGAGACTGCAAAAAAGGTTGGTTATCCAGTTATGATTAAGGCAGTCCTTGGCGGAGGCGGCAAGGGAATGCGCACGGCAAAGGATGAAGAAGAGTTTGTAAAAAATTTTGCAATAGCACAGGCAGAAGCAAAGCAGTCATTTGGCGATGATGCTATGTATATTGAGCATTTTATTACAAGACCGCGTCATATTGAATTTCAAATTCTTGCAGATTCTTATGGGAATGTAATTCACCTCGGTGAGCGTGACTGTTCTATTCAAAGAAATCATCAGAAGATGATCGAGGAGGCACCAAGTGCAGCATTATCGCCAGAGCTTCGTCAAAAAATGGGAGAGACAGCAGTGCGTGCAGCCAAGGCAGCAGGTTATGTTAATGCTGGAACAATTGAATTTTTGCTTGAGCAAGATGGCAGCTTCTATTTTATGGAGATGAATACAAGAATCCAGGTAGAGCATCCCATTACGGAGTGGATCACAGGAATAGATCTGATTAAAGAGCAGATTCGAATCGCTGATGGAAAGAGGCTTTCTTATACACAGGATCAGGTAAAGATTAGTGGCCATGCAATTGAGGTACGAATAAATGCAGAGCGTCCAGAGGAGAATTTTTTGCCATGTCCAGGAACTATTACAGGACTTCATCTGCCAGGAGGCAAGGGAGTGCGCATTGACTCTGCAATTTATAGTGGCTATACGATTCCGCCATATTATGACTCAATGATAGCAAAGATAAGTGTGTGGGCAAAAAACAGACGTGAGGCAATTCAAAAAATGCAAAGTGCGCTCGGTGAGGTAATCATAGAGGGCGTTGATACCAATGTCAATTATCAGTATGCGCTGCTTAATCATCCGGATTTTCTGGCAGGAAATATTGACATTGAATTTATTGACCGTATTCAGCAGGAGGCATAAAGATTATGAATCTCGATCATGTATTTAAAAAGACATTGGTGCGGCCATTTGCCGGAATCCGCAAGAAACCAGAGGTGCCAGAAGGTCTTCTTTGCAAATGCAGCATGTGCAAAAAGGCGATAGTAGCAGAGGATGTCAGAAAAAATTTCTATGTCTGCCCAAGCTGCAATGGCTATTTTCGTGTCCGTGCACAGGAGCGTATTGCGCGAATTGCAGATGAGGGAAGCTTTCTTGAATGGGATCAGGATCTTGTGGGCAAAAATCCCATGGAGTTTGAAGGGTACGAGGAAAAAATTGCTGCTGCGAGGTTAAAGACACGATTAAAAGAAGCCGTTGTAACAGGACAATGTACAATAGGCGGTGAGCCGTGTGTGCTTTGCGTGATGGATGGCCGCTTTATGATGGCAAGCATGGGAGAGGCAGTAGGCGAAAAAATTACGCGTGCAGCAGAAGAGGCAACAAAAAAGAAGCTGCCTATTATCATTTTTACATGCTCTGGCGGTGCAAGAATGCAGGAGGGAATTATATCTCTTATGCAGATGGCAAAGACATCAGCTGCGCTTAAGCGTCACAGTGATGAAGGACTTTTATATATAAGTGTGCTTACTGACCCAACAACAGGTGGTGTGACGGCAAGCTTTGCTATGGAGGCTGATATTATTTTGGCAGAGCCAAAGGCACTTATTGGTTTTGCGGGACCTCGTGTTATAGAGCAGACGACAGGACAGCGCCTCCCGGCAGGCTTTCAGCGAGCAGAATTTTTGCTTGAGCATGGCTTTGTGGATCGCATTGTTGAGCGTCATGAGCAAAAGAAAGTGCTGACAGATCTTTTGCATCTTCATAGTGTATCGGCTGAATTGAAGATAAGTTCTTTCGCAGAAAAAACTGAAATTGAAAATGTCAAAGCTGCAGAAGAAAATATTCAGAAAAAATATTCGGCATGGGACCGCGTTTGCTTTTCACGTGATAAAAAACGCCCTATAGGTTATGATTATATTAATGCACTAATTGATCAGTTTTATGAATTTCATGGTGATCGAATGATGACAGATGATAAAGCTGTTACGGCAGGAATTGGCTTTTTTAATGGTCTGCCTGTCACTGTGATTGCGCAGGAGAAAAATGAAAATTTTGGCATGTGTTCTCCACAGGGCTATCGAAAGGCACTTCGTTTGATGAGGCAGGCTGAAAAATTTCATCGTCCAATTCTTTGCTTTGTCGATACGCCAGGCGCTGCCTGTGGAATTGAAGCAGAGGAGCATGGACAGGGAGAGGCAATCGCAAGAAATCTTTTTGAAATGTCATCTTTAAAGACACCAATTCTTTCCATTTTGATTGGAGAGGGCGGAAGCGGCGGTGCACTTGCGCTTGCAGTAGCAGATGAGGTATGGATGATGGAAAATGCAGTATATTCCATCCTTTCTCCTGAAGGATTTTCAAGTATTCTTTGGAAGGACAGCAAGCGTGCAAAGGAGGCTGCTGACAGTATGAAGCTTACAGCTGCCGACTTGAAAAAGGCAGGAATTGTCGAGCGTGTATTTGAGGAGCCGGCACATTTTTCAAAGGATCAGATGGAAGATGTAGCAGAGGCACTTCGCAGCCAGATTGATCAGTTTTTATTAAAATATGGCAGTATGGACAGCATAGAGCTGTGCGAACACCGCTATCAGAGATTTCGTAAATATTGATTATGGCAGGGAATAAAATATGATAAAAATAAAAAATAAAGAGCTGAAAAAGCCGATCTTTCAGGGCGGTATGGGTGTCGGTGTAAGTCTTTCTGGACTGGCTGGTGCAGTCGCAAAGGCAGGAGGAGCCGGCACGATATCAGCAGCGCAGATTGGATTTTTAGATCCTGAATTTGACAAAGATCCGTTTGAGGCAAATCTTCGTGCAATCAAAAGTGAATTTGATAAAGCAAGAAAAATAAGCAAGGATGGTATAATCGGTTTTAATATTATGGTTGCCATGCAGCATTACGAAGAGTATGTTAGGGCTGCTGTTAAGGCAGGAACAGATTTTCTTGTATGCGGAGCAGGTCTTCCAGTTGATCTTCCTAAAATTGTTGCAAATGCCATGGAAGAGATGGATCAATCTGTGGAGGCACCAGCACTTGCACCAGTCGTTTCAACTGAAAAATCGGCGCGTGTAATCTTTCGCTATTGGGAGAAAAAGCATCACTGCGCACCAGATTTTGTGATTATTGAAGGACCGCTTGCTGGTGGTCATCTTGGCTTTGCAAAAGATCAGCTCTCCTATTATACCTTTGATGTCTATGAAAAAGAGGTGCGTAATATTATTAAAGTCTGCCGTGAGTATGCGGCGCGTTTTAACAAAGAAATTCCAGTCGTTTTGGCAGGAGGCATCAGCACAAAGGAAGCAGCAGATCATGCTTTTTCGTTAGGCGCAGACGCTATTCAGGCAGCTACTCGTTTCGTTACAACATATGAATGTGATGCATCAGATGCTTTTAAGAAGGCTTATCTTGATGCATCAAAGGAAGATATTATTTTGATTGACAGTCCTGTTGGTCTTCCGGGACGAGCTGTCAGAAATAAATTTAGTGATACCATTATGTCTGGAGGACGCATAGCGCCAGTGCGCTGCAGAGGCTGTCTGAAAAATTGCCGTCCAGATAAGATTCCATATTGTATTACAGATGCGCTGATTACCTCAGTCACGGGCGATGCAAAAAATGGTCTTGTTTTCTGCGGAGCAGATGCGTGGAGATGTGATCATCTTGAATATGCAGAAGATGTAATAGAATCTTTACTTTCATGATTAAGAAAAATGTGCTATACTGAAATAAAAATAGGGTGAACAGAGGGAATACTTATTTTGGAGGTATAGTATAGTGGTCAATTTATTTTCTAGAGAACATAATAAACGAACACGGTTTACCCGGATGTGTATCGGGGAAGCCGTGTTCGTTTTGATGGATAAAAAAGAATATGAGAAAATTAAAATCTCAGATATTGTAAAGACGGCTGGCGTATCAAGAATGACATTTTATCATTATTATGAGACAAAGGAAGATGCGCTGTCTGATTATTTTCACGAGATAGTTGCTGGATATATACGTGAGTGCAGAACAGAAAAGATAGGACGCTTTCATAATAGAAGCAGCATCGTTCATGCATTGAAATATTTCGATCAGTATGAGATGTTTATTGGAAAGCTGGTAGATGCAAAGCTGCAATATATTCTGTGGGATGCGATGAATGATTACATGAGCAAGAGAATTATGCCAAAGTATAAAATTCCAGAGTATGAGCTTTATTTTTATGGCGGTGCATTATTAAATGTCTTTTTAAAGTGGCAGAAGGATCAAAAAAAAGAGTCCGCAGAACAAATTGCAGACTCCATTATAAAAAGTATGGGATTACCAGTCACTTCCCATCCTACTAAATGCGAGGATGATGGAATCAATGCCTAGTAAAATTAAATCAATTCCAATTAGATAGCTAAGTGATATGAGTGCAGCAACAGGGCGAATCAGCATGAAAATGCCAAGAAAAAGACCAACGATGTTTGCAATCATAATAAAGTAATAATGCCATTTTACTGTCCAAATGCGTATCATTGGCAGCTGTGACAGTCGTGAAATGCAATGTGCGATAAACCACATCGGGAAGAAAAGTGAAAAAGCCCATTTCACAGCACCAGGATATACAAGAAGCATCAGACCAGCAAGAACGCTTAAGCATCCGGACATAAGAGCAATAGTTGGCGCAAAGCCGACATGTTCCTCTGTTCTGACATAAAAGATAATGTCGAGGATTCCGATACAAAGTGCAATAAGTCCAAAGAACATGACAAAGCCGGATAACATACTGTCTGGACGAAGAAAAGAGAAAATTCCAAGAATAATCAAAAGTATTCCTTCGATCAGCTCAATCCAACCGAAACGGGAACGATTTCTCATTTTAATTCACCTCCTGAAGCAGTATTTGAATCTCTGTTTAAAATTTCCATAAATTCTTCTCCTGTAATCGTTTCTTTCTCATATAGATAATTTGATAATTCATCAAGTTTGTCGCGATTATCAAGAAGAAGCTTCTTTGCCTTTTGATGCTGTTTCTTCACAAGTTCAGTTACCTGACGGTCAATTTCCTTTTGTGTATCAGCAGAGCATGCAAGAGAAGCGTCACCGCCAAGGTACTGATTTGTTACAGTCTCAAGGGCAACCATATCAAATTCATCACTCATACCATAGCGTGTAATCATGGCACGTGCAAGCTTTGTTGCCTGCTCAATATCATTAGAAGCACCAGTAGTAATCTGATTGAAAACTACTTCCTCAGCGGCACGGCCGCCTGTAAAGGTTGCGATTTTATTTTCAATTTCTTCTTTTGTCATCAAATATTTGTCACCCTGCTCAACCTGCATAGTGTATCCAAGAGCACCAGAGGTACGTGGAATGATCGTGATTTTTTGAACTGGTGCAGAGTGAGACTGCAGTGCAGCGACAAGTGCGTGACCGATTTCATGGTAAGCAACTACCTTTTTCTCCTGATCAGAGAGAACGGCATTTTTCTTTTGATAACCAGCAATAACAACCTCAACACTTTCCTCAAGGTCGGCTTCATGGACAATAGTTCGTCCCTGACGTACAGCGCGAAGAGCAGCTTCATTTACTATATTTGCAAGTTCAGCACCGGAAGCACCAGATGCCATTCTTGCAATTGTATGAAAGTCAACATCATCTGCCGGCTTGATTTTCTTTGCATGAACCTTAAGGATTGCTTCACGTCCCTTTAAATCAGGAAGTTCTACAGGAACACGGCGGTCAAAACGTCCAGGACGTGTCAGAGCCGGATCAAGAGATTCAGGGCGGTTTGTGGCAGCCAGAATTATGACACCATTATTTCCTTCAAAACCATCCATTTCTGTCAGCAGCTGATTCAATGTCTGCTCGCGCTCATCATTTCCGCCTACTTGACCATCACGTTTTTTACCAATAGCATCAATCTCATCAATAAAGACAATACAAGGCGCTTTTTCCTTTGCCTGTTTAAAAAGATCGCGGACTTTAGAAGCACCCATACCAACGAACATTTCAACAAATTCCGAACCGGAAATTGAGAAGAAAGGAACACCAGATTCACCGGCAACAGCCTTTGCAAGCATTGTTTTACCAGTTCCAGGAGGGCCTACAAGCAACAGACCTTTAGGCATAGAGGCACCGGCATCAGTATATTTTTTTGGATTATGAAGATAATCAACAATCTCAGCAAGATTTTCCTTTGCCTCATCTTCACCGGCAACATCATCAAAATGGATGCCTTCAGTAGACTGAACATAAACTCTGGCGTTGCTCTTTCCCATGCCAAAGGCCATGGAATTTTTTCCACCAGCCTGTTCTAAAAGCTTTCTTCCAAGGTATTGTCCAAGAACAACGAAGATAACCATCGGAAGAATAAAGGTTAATAGAAAGCTCATGATAGGAGACATCGTCTGTTCGATATCCTTTGAGAATGTAGCACCAGACTGATAAAGACGTTCTGTAAGATTTGGATCATCCATGACACCTGTTTTGTATATGTTGTCATTATTTTTATCGGTAAAGATGATCTGAGAATCCTCAACCTCAACGCGTCCGATGTTTTTCTTTTCCGTCATGCTCATAAAAGTTCCGTAGTCAACCTCAGTCACCTGACGCGATAATAAAAGCGGGGAGACGAAGAAGTTGAATGCAGCCAGTACAAGCAGGACAATCACGTAATAGTAAATCAACGGTTTCTTTGGTGATTTGACCTCTTTCATGGTAGTACCCCTTTCTTAGTTTTAAACAAGATTATTTTGCTGGAGTTCGATTTTGCTAGCTTCTTTCTGCTCCTGAATGGCCTTTAAGGAGAGAAGCAGTGCGCGGTCAGCAGCGAGAATTGCAAAATCAAGAGCATATTCCGCAAGCAGCGCAGTGTTTTCAGCATTTTCATTCCACGTAGCTTCGGGGTCGCTCTCGGCGGCATTGTGCATTCGTTCCTGGACGTCATTGTACATGGAAATCAGTGCCTGAATTTTGGGTACTTTACATTCCTTCAGACGATAGCGTATTGCATCCTGCTCCAGATTATATTCTTCTGTTAGAGCATTTAATTCGCCCATCAGTGCGGTGATATCTTCGTGTTCACCATCGTCAATTCGTTCATGGAGATGACGGAGTTTTTCGTCAAGTTCAATCATTTTTGCAGCAAACATAGCATCGTGCCTCCTTTTCTTTGCTAGTTTTATTATAGAAAGAAAGGCACGTCAAAACAATAGTCACAATTTGTATTGTGTATGGACAGAATTTAAAAAGTGTAAAAAGATTTATTAGTGTGTTTTGTTTTTAAAGAATTGAGCCAGATCATGCACGATTTCATCCATGTGAGCAGAATCATCTTTAGACCAGGTGCGGACAAGACCTAGAAAAGCCAGACTGTGATAGCGAAGGAGAAGCTTTCTTTGTGATGCTGTTAAGCTGTCTGAAACAAGAGAGGAAGAAGCAGATTCGTTAGTCAGCTGATCGAAAAAAGAATAAAATTGCTCAAGTAAGAGTGGCTCAAGCTCACTTTGATAGCTGGTAGAAATGGTGCGCTGAATCAGTGGATGGGCATTAAGCGCAACGCTTAACAGGTAACGAATTTTATCTTCAAGCGTTGGCTGGGCAAGACAATTTTCCAAAAGCTCCTTAGAACCCTGCTCCATCATGTAGCAGATAAGATCTGGAATATCCTGAAAATGATAATAAAAGGTTTGGCGTGTGATGCCGCACTCCTCAACGATATCCTTAACTGTAAGTTTTTTAGTACGCTTTTTTGTTAAAAGTTCGGAAGCAGAACGGCAAATCGCCGCTTTCATATCGATTGGCATAATACCCTCCTTGGTAAATTTTTGCTGAAAATTATATTATTTTCTTCCTGTTTCTGCTATTATAAGGGAGAAAAGAGGACGTTTGCAAGAAGAAAAATAATTTGGAGGTGTTCTGAGGGGATGAATGAGTTAGGAATATGTGAGCAAGATATGTACGAGCAGGGAATGAATGAGCAGGAGGTAAACGGGCAGGGAATCAGCGAGCTGGGACGGCTGGAAAATCTATCAGGAGATATGGAGAAAAATCCATATCGACCCTATTATTTTGAAAATCCTAAAGCATATGATAGCCCGATTCGCAGTTGGGAGGAATTTCGAGGGCGTTTTCGCACTGAATTTGCCGCTCATATGCCGAAAGAAGCACCTACTTACATGAATCCATTTTTGGAGGAGAGTGCCTATTTCTTTCCGAATCCAAAGGATGAGGTCGCGTTAGTTGTCAATTGCGGATATTGTCCACCATTTTTGCACCGTCTAGCATTTGTTAAAATCGTGTATGTGCTCCGAGGAAGCTGCTTTTTCTTTATTGGCGGTGAAAGAATTTTAATGAAAAAAGGATCGTTTTGTCTTGTTGGACCAAATGTAGAGCAGGCTGTGTATAGCTGCAATGATGAGGATATTGTTGTGAATTTAATTATGCGCTTTTCTTCATTTGCAGAATCCTTTTTGGGATTGATGCGGGAACAAGGGATTATGTCGGAATTTCTCTGGCGAATGCTGTACAGCAGAACGGACAATGGCTGTCTGATGTACGATGGAAAAGAGGAAAAAATCGTGACCGAAAATGTAAAGAATCTGTGTGAGGAGATTCTTTTTGAAACGCAAAATCCAAGTAGCTTGATTCGAAAAAGCATGCTGCTGATTTTTTATGGGAATGTTCTGCGTCTTCACGAAAAAGAATTGATTGTACTGGGAAGAGAGGGACGTGCAGGTGGTTATCAGTTGGCAGATATGCTATTTTATATGGAAAATCATCTTACATGTAGCTTGCCAGAGTTGGCAGGTACATTTAACTTAAGTGAAGGGTATTTGAGCCGATATTTTCGAAAAGAGACTGGAAAAACGTTTGCACAGCTTTTGTGTGAATTTCGTATGAGACGTGCAGAGAAAATGCTTCTTCACACCGATTTTTCGATTGAGAAGATTGTGGAGACAGTAGGGTATACCGATAAGAGTCGTTTCTATCGAAATTTTAAGGCAATGTATTGTGTGTCACCTGTGAAATACCGCAAAGGAAGGGGAGAATTATGTCCGTATCCAAGCAATTAGAAGAAATATTGAGACAAGAAGAACATGGTCAGAAAGAATACAGGAATTTATACCAGAAAAATCCAGCGGCGTATGATAGTCCAATTCGAAGCTGGAAGGAATTTCGTGAGCGTTTTTCAACTGAAATAGCAAAGGAAGCACCGACGCCAATAAAAGGTTTTTTGTCGGAAAAGGAAATTTTTCCCAATGAGGATGTGCAGGTACACTGTTTTAAAAATGTAAGATTTTGTCCACCTTTTTTGCATAAACTGGAATTTATTAAGATTGTTTACATAATGGAAGGAACCGCTGTTTTTTATCTTGGCGATAAGCAGTATGACATGTCGGAGGGAAATTTTTGCATTGTGGCACCGGGAGTTGAGCAGGCACTTTTTACAGCAGATTCAAACGGAATTGCCGTGAATATTTTGATGCGAGCATCGACTTTTACCAGAACCTTTTCCACACTTTTGTATGAGCAGGGAATTTTAGGCGATTTTTTCTGGAAAATGGCGTACACCAATTATTGCAATCGCGTATTATTTTTTTCAGCAACACCAGATGATCGGATGAAACAGACGGTGCTTCGATTGTATGAGCAGGCGCAGTTAGAGACAAAAAAGAGTAATCTAGTACAGGAAAGCTATGTCTGTATTCTGCTCGGTGAGGGAATACGCAGACATAGACAGAATATGAAGATTCTGGAGGGTTTTGATGGAAGCGTGTGGCAGATACCAGAAATTTTGCAGGATATGAAGCAGCATTTACAGGATATTACGTTAAAAGAGCTAGCGTTAAGGTGGAATCGAAGAGAGGATACGCTGCGACACGAATTGAAGATGGAAACTGGATATTCTTTTTCGCAGCTTCTTAGTGATATTCGCCTTCAGACGGCGGCAGATTTGCTGTGTAGGACAAATAAAAGTGTGGAAGAGATTATGGAGGAAGTCGGCTGTGGCGATTCTGCTGCATTTTACCGGAATTTTAAGAGACGATATGGTGTGACACCGCAGACATACCGAATCCAGCGAGGATAAGGAAACGGTTATAGAAAAATTAGAAAAAATTCAGAAAAAAGGTCATAAAAAGCAAATTTTAAGCATGTTGAAAAATACTAGTAAAAAAGATATGATGAGTACAACAAAAAGCAACAAAACTAAGAACGAAAATCAGCGGTTTGTTGTATAAAAGCACATTTTTATTAGGAGGAAAAACATGAAAAAAAGAACGTTAGCAGCACTTCTCGGCACATTGACAGCACTTTCAAGTGTAGCACCAACGATGGCACAGGCAGCAGAAAACACAGAGGAATACACTGTGACATTCTGTAGAACACAGGACTCCACAATGGAGAGTGATATTTTTTCTATTTTAAAGGATGAGTCCTATGAGGATAACCGTTGGACTAGACTGATTGCTGATCGTCTTGGAATCAATGTGAAGTATCTGTGGATTGCACCGAATGAAGAGCAGCAGACACAGAAGTTTAATGCAGCCGTTGCAGCAGGAACGATACCAGATATCGTTTGTGTCGATAAATTGACACTGAAAAATCTGGTAGAAGCAGATCTGGTTGTTGATATGGGATCATATTTTGAGGAGTATGCGAGTGATCTGCTCAAGTCCATGATCGAATCTGCAGGAGAGCAGTGTGTGCAGGCATGTACTTTTGATGGAGTACAGTACGGAATCCCATATGTTGATTGTGATATTGAGACCGCACAGATGCTTTGGCTTCGTCAGGACTGGATGGATGAGTTGGGGCTGGAAGCACCAAAGACAATTGATGATTTAAAGGGAATCATGGATGCCTTTATGGAAAAGGTAGGAGATGGTGCAGTTGGCATGGCTCTTTGCAACGATTTGTATGGAAACTTGATGGATATTAAGGGCTTTGCAAATGCATATGGTGCATACCCGCGTTACTGGGTACAGCAGGATGACGGAACACTCGTATACGGCAGCACGACACCAGAGATGAAGCAGACACTGGAAGCATTGGCTGATCTGTATCAGAATGGTTATCTGGATGAAGAGTTCCATGTAAATGATGGAACAAAGGCAGCAGAGGATCTGGTAAACGATAAGTGTGGTGTATTGTATGGATGGCATGCAACTGCTTTGTGGCCACTGCAGGATAATTTGAACCAGAATCCAGATGCAGACTGGAGACCATATCAGATCGTAACCAGCGAGGAAAGTGCAGAGGTGACACCGGGTATCAACATGATGACAAGCAGCTGGTATGCAGTAAGCTCTGAGTGTGAGCATCCAGAGGCATTAGTTGAATTGCTAAATCTCTATTGTGAGAAGGTATTCGATCCAGAATTAAATGAGTATAGCTACTATGCAAACCCAGGTGATGGATTAGAGGGTGTATGGAGACTTTCACCGGTATCATTAAACAGCCCAGATAAAAATCAGCAGACCGCTAAGGCAATCGCAGAGCCGTTAAAGACTGGCGATCCGGGAGATCTTTACGGAGAGCAGCTTAGCATGTATGAGTATAGCAAGGCAGCGCAGGATGGTGATACAACACTTTGGGGATGGAATCGTGTATTCGGTGAAGGTGGTTCTCAGATGCTTCTGATCGATTATGAGAACGATGAAAACGTGAAATTAGTAAGAGATCAGTTCTACGGAGTTGCAACCGAGACCATGAGTATGAGAAAAACAACGTTGGACACCGTGCTCGACGAAGCGTTCATTAAGATCATCACTGGACAGACAACTGCCGATGAGTTTGATAACGTTGTAGAATCTTGGTATTCTGCAGGTGGTCAGGATATGACGGATGAAGTGAACGAGTGGTATCAGGCACAACAGTAATTGGTCAGAGATAAAAAAGGCTGTCATGCAGCGTATGGTGTGGCACAGCATGGCAGCTTTTTCATTGGTTTATTGAAGTACAGTTGGAATACAGCGATGAAAATGAGGGATTTGAAATGCCAAATATAAATACAGTAAAAAAAGTAAAAACGAAATATACGAAAGCAAAGTTTAAAAAAGAGTTGCCATTGCATCTGATGATTCTTCCGGGATTGATTCTTGTTCTTATTTTTTCCTATGTTCCGATGGGCGGATTGATCATTGCATTTCAGAAGTTTATCCCGAGTAAGGGAATGTTTGGAAACCAGAAGTGGATCGGATTTGACAATTTTTCCTATGTATTTTCCCTTCCAGGTTTCACGCGAGCGATGATGAATACGATTATTATAGCAGCATGGAAGATTGTGCTGGGATTAGTTGTTCCAATCGTGTTTGCGCTTCTTTTAAATGAAGTAAAGGGACGCCGTTTTAAGAAAGTCGTGCAGACAATTGTGTATCTGCCTTACTTCATGTCTTGGGTTATTCTCGGTGGAATTTTCCGTGATATGCTTTCACCGGGAGAAGGAATCATTAATCAGATCATAACCGCATTTGGTGGAAAATCCATTTTCTTTTTAGGCGACAATCAATATTTTAGAGGTACGATGATTGTGACCGATATCTGGAAAAATTTTGGATACGGAGCAATTGTGTATCTGGCTGCTATTTTGGGCATTGACACGCAACTGTATGAGGCTGCACAGATTGACGGCGCAAATCGCTGGCAGCAGACATGGCATGTTACACTTCCAGGTATGAAGATGATCATCGTGCTGATGATGGTACTTAGTCTTGGAAATGTATTAAATGCAGGTTTTGATCAGATTTTCAATATGTACAGCACTTCTGTATACCAGACAGGAGATATCATTGATACGTTTGTATACCGTCTTGGTCTTTTGGATGCGCAATATGGACCAGCAACAGCTGTGGGTTTGTTTAAATCCGTTATCTCCACACTTTTTATTTCAATATCGTATTTCCTGGCGTATAAGCTGGCCGATTATCGTATCTTTTAGGAGGAACTGTTATGAAGAAATCAAAAGGGCGTATTGTTTTTGAGGTAATTAATGTAATTGTGCTGTCATTGCTGTCATTTGCCTGCCTGTTTCCGTTGTTAAATATTCTGGCAATGTCATTTTCGAGCAGTACAGCAGTTGCAGCTGGAAAAGTTTCTATTTTTCCTGTTGAATTTAATCTGTATGCGTATGATTATGTAGTAGGGAAGGCTGATTTCTGGAAATCACTGCTTCGCTCGGTGGAGCGTGTCGCAATCGGACTTCCATTAAATATGATTTTAACAATTATGCTTGCGTACCCACTGTCAAAGGAATCGACTTCATTTCGCATGAGAACTGTGTATGTATGGATTTTCTTCTTTACAATGCTGTTTTCAGGTGGCCTGATTCCGGGCTATTTGCTAATTCAGAATCTGAAAATGATGGATACGATCTGGGCGTTGGTGCTTCCAGCAGCAGTTCCTGTTTACAACGTAATTTTGATGTTAAATTTCTTTAGAGGAATTCCACACGAATTAGAGGAGGCAGCCGAGATCGACGGAGCAGGACAGTGGCGTATCTGTTTCCAGATCTTTGTACCATGTGCAAAGCCGTCAATCGCGACTCTGATGCTGTTTTCCTTTATTAGTCACTGGAACAGCTGGTTTGATGGATTAATTTACTCTAATTTCCCATCAAGCTATCCATTAGCATCGTTTTTGCAGACCGTTGTTGTACAGCGTGATATGACATTGCTTAGTTTAGAGGACTGGCAGTCCATGTCGATGATTTCAGATCGTACCGTGAGGTGTGCACAGATCTTTGTTGGAATTATACCGATCATTTTGATTTATCCATTTGCACAGAAATATTTTGTAAAGGGTATGACTGTAGGTTCTGTAAAGGGATAAAAAGATGAAATGACAAAATGACAAAGATGAACGATGACGGAGGCTTAATTGGAATGAGAACTGAGGATCTGAGGGTACAGGCACTGAAAAATCCGCTGGGAATCAACGAAAATCCGGTGTTTTCCTGGCAACTGGTATCGGATAAAAAAGACGAAAAAAATGAAAGACAGACTGCATATCGAATTCTGGTATCAGAGAGTGAGGCATCGCTTATAAATGAGACAGGGATGCTCTGGGACAGCGGTGTTGTAAAGGAAAGCCGCTGTTTTGGAATTTTGTATCAGGGCAAAAAGCTACATTCTGCACAGAAAGCGTATTGGAAGGTGATGGTGTGGGATGGAGAAAATCAGGCATCCGTGTGGAGTGAGACGGCATCCTTTGAGACAGGATTACTTGAGCGCGAGGATTGGAAAGGCATTTGGATTGGACAGGGTGAAGACTATGAAAATCAGGAGTTAGCGCCGGTTTTTGTAGGTGAATTTGAAGTGGCAGATCTTGAACAAGTAGTATGTGCACGAGCGTATATCAGTGGACTTGGTGTGTTTCTGGCTGATATGAATGGACAGAAGTTATCAGATGCTTTTTTTGAGCCTGGCGAGTCTGATGCGACAAAGACTGTTTATTATGTGACTTATGACATCACAAATCAACTTGTTTCAGGCACCAATTTTCTTACGATAACGCTGGGAAATGGTCAGTACACTGGGTACACAATCAATCCGGTTATGGTATATCAAGATGGAACAAAGACAAAATTTGGCCGTTATCAGAAAAATGACAGTTGTTTTGTTAAGCCGGGAATCTGTGGCAGAAAGAAGTTGATCGCTCAAGTAGAGCTGATCTTAAAGGATGGAACAAGAAAGATTGTTTGCACATCCAATGAAAACTGGCTGTGGGTCAATGGACCGACTGTTTTTCAGAACTGGTATGGCGGCGAGGATTACGATGCCTGCTTGGCAGAAGAACTTATAGGAAAGATGCCATCAGAGGAAAATGGCTGGGCCAAAGCAAAGAAAATGCAGTCGCCAAAGGGAGTGCTTATGGCGCGCGAGTGTCCGCCAATTAGGATCGAGGAACGCTTTACCGCAAAGAGCGTAAAAAAGCTGGGAGAAGGTCATTTCATGGTAGATGTGGGAAAAAATGGAGCTGGTTTTGTGGAGCTTGTGCTACATGGAACAACAAAAGAAAATCGTGGAAATTGGATTTCTATGTACCCAGCGGAAATGATAAATGAGACTGACAATGGTGTAGACCAGAGGTCGTGCACTCAGAGTTGGAGTGAGAAGTTTGACTGTGTGATTCGCGATTCCTATCGAATGGCAGGAACTGGTGAGGAGCGTTGGCATCCGTCCTTTTGCTATCATGGCTTTCAGTATGTGGAGGTCGTCGGCTTCCCAGGTGAGCTTACGTCAGATCAGATCATCTGCTGTCGTCTTGCAGTAGCAAATGAGAAGCATGGCACTTTTGAAACTTCAAATCAAACTTTAAATCGTATCTGCGAAATTACAGACCGCTCAATTTCAAGCAACATGTACTGGAGCTTTACCGATTGTCCGCAGATTGAAAAACTCGGCTGGATTGAAACTTCACATCTGATGTTTGCATCTGTTGCAGATGTGTATGACATTCGCGCATGGATGAAAAAGATTATTCATGATATCTGCGATTCGCAGCTCGATAACGAGCAGGCTTCGCTTGCAGGAAATAATGAGGAGGGGTTTGTGCCAGGTATCATTCCTGCGTTTTATCGTATCGGAGGACTTTACAAGGATCCAAACTGGAATGGTGCATGTGTTTTCACACCGTGGGCATATTATCAATATTATGGCGATGAAGCTGTATTGCGTCAGGCATTTCCAGTAATAGAGCGTTACCTAGCCTATTTGGATCGCCAGACGACAAATGGTGTCTTGGAAAATTATGCGCAGATGGGCGAATGGGGTGAGTATGGGGAGCATACACCAAATGTGCTGGTCGCTACTTGTGCATATTACAGAATGCTCGTGATTACAAAGCAGATTTGTGAAATTTTAAAAGGGCAGAAAAAACAGAAAGAAAATAAGCTAGATAAGAAAGCAAAATTATACGAGGCAAAAGCACAAGCCGTAAGAGACGCATTTTATCACCATCCAGAGTGTTACGATGAGGCAACTGAACAGTTTGGAACAGGCAGTCAGGCAAGCTATGCGATTGCATTGTTTAGCGGTATGGCAGAGGAGCATGAAGAGCAGGCAGTGAAAGCACTCGTAGAAGCTGTAAAGAAAAATGGTTATCATTTGACGTCAGGAGAAGTTGGTTTAAAACAGGTATTTACTGCACTGGCAGAGGCAGGCTATAGTGATGTTGTCTATCAGATGGTCATGAATCCAACTGCGCCGAGCTATCGTGTATTTGCCGATAATGGACTTACCACATTGCCGGAGTATTGGAATTATGAGGAACTTTGGCTTGGTAGTATGGTGCGCTCCCGTAATCATGCGATGATGGGTCATGTGCGCGAATGGATGACAAGCTTTGTGTTAGGGCTTCGTCCGCAGTCACCAGGATGGACAAAAATGTTAGTGGCACCGTATGCCGTAGCAGAGTTGACGTATGCGAAGGGGAGTGTTATGACCCCGTGGGGAATTGTAAAGGTGTCATGGAAAAAGGAGAATGAAAGCTTTTTTCTTGCGGCATACATTCCGCTAGGAATTATTGCTACTGTATGTATGCCAAAAGAATACGGTGGTTCACAGCTTGAGGTTGGAAGTGGCGAGTGGAAGTTTGAGGCTAAGGTAGAAAATTAGATCTAAAATTATTGCCCATGAGAAAGTCATTTATCATTATTCGCAGTTAAAAAGTATACAAGTTTTTTAACTAAAATTTGTAGAGTGACAATTTATTCATAAATGTATTTGAAAATCCGTATATGTTCATAAAAAGATTGATTTTTTGAACATATACGGATACACTATTTTTAAGGGAAAGGAGGCTGCAAATGGAGATTGAAAGTGAAAAGAAAGATAAGGATATAAATAAAACACAAAATGAACGGGAAATCGAGCGCCTTAACCGCAAATTAAAGCGAGTGATGGAAGAATATGCGAAGTGTGCAAAAGAAAGAGATGAACTAAGGGCAGCGATTAATGTTGCAAAAAGAAAGAAGGGAAGACCAGGACTAAGTACAGAGAAGAAGGCACAAATTTGCACACTTTATCAGCAGGGAAATTCCATGCGCCAGACTGCGCAAAAGGCAGGAGTGTCGCTTGGTACAGTAAGCAATGTTATAGATGAGGCAAAAAAGTCTTCAAGAATTGTCTATGTATATATGGATCGTAAAAAACCAGCAACATTGTTGGACATTTATCCAGCAATAAACAGACTGGAAATCTGGAACTTCACAGATGATCTGATTAGTCGGGCATTTGGCAGCCGCGAAAAACCTTCGTGGCAAGAATATGAGCAATTTTTAGAGGATCGCTGTATGCCTAGAACACGATACGGAATAAAAAAGGAACTGGAACATATGGGGCTAGACAGCTACGATCCATTTCAGATTGTGGAGATAACAAAGGGGCGCGTATATGGAGACGGGCAATGGTTAGCGCGAATGGATCAAAAAGGAATAGATCAAATTGACTGTATTCTGAAAAAAACGTCTAAAAAAACAAAAGAAAAACAGGCGAAAGCACTTCTGGAGTTTATTGATTTGTGGAAGGAGGAACAAGAATAAAGAAACGTCTATTCACAAAAACTGAAAATGTAAAAAAAACAATTGCATTTTTCAGGCAAACGTGTTATATTACAAATAGCGCGTTTTATTGCGCATGCCTATCCGCATCTAATGATGAGGATTAAGCCCATACGGACAGGCGGGGCAGCTGCCGATTGCGGTTTTTAAACCGCGTTATTGATTGAGTTAGAAGCTCAAATTTTATAAGTTGACGGGACATGGCACAGTAGTGTGCTCATCCGGTCGAAACATCACTTGTGAAACGGTCAATAATAATCGGATGCACATCTGGGCAAAAGCATGCGTGCGAAAAAACGATACATAGGACTTTACGGAACAGGTGATGCAGCCTGTTCCTTTTTTTATAAAAGAAACAGGTCATCAAATTGAGAGGACTGTAGGCAAATGGAAAAAGGACAAATGCGCGCACCAGTTTATGAGGCGCTTGAAAAGCTAAAGAAACGAAGAGTGGTTCCGTTTGATGTGCCAGGACATAAGAGAGGACGTGGAAACCCGGAATTAGTCGAGCTTCTTGGTGAAAAATGCGTCAGTCTTGATGTCAATTCCATGAAGCCGCTTGATAATCTGTGTCATCCGGTTTCAGTAATTAAGGAGGCAGAAGAGTTAGCGGCAGAGGCATTTCGTGCCGATCATGCATTTTTTATGGTTGGAGGAACAACGTCCTCTGTTCAGGGTATGGTGCTTTCTGTCTGCAAGGCAGGAGATGAAATCATTTTACCGAGAAATGTTCATAAGAGTGTAATAAATGCACTTGTGCTTTGCGGTGCAATTCCAGTATATGTAAATCCGGAGATGGATAATCGTCTGGGAATCTCGCTTGGTATGCAGGTAAGCGAGGTAGAAAAGGCGATTCTTGAACATCCAAAGGCAGTAGCTGTCCTTGTCAATAATCCGACATACTATGGAATTTGTTCGGATCTTCGTTCTATTGTAAAGGTGGCACATGCACATGGCATGAAGGTGCTTGTAGATGAGGCACATGGAACGCATCTTTATTTTGGAGAAAATCTTCCAGTTTGTGCGATGGATGCAGGAGCAGATATGGCCTCAGTCTCCATGCACAAATCAGGCGGAAGCCTGACGCAAAGCTCCATCCTTTTAACAGGAAAGAACGTAAATTGGGAGTATGTCAGTCAGATCATTAACCTGACACAGACAACAAGTGCATCATATCTGTTGATGTCAAGCCTTGACATTTCCAGAAGAAATCTGGCACTTCGCGGAAAAGAATCCTTCGCAAAGGTCGCAAAAATGGCAGAGTATGCCCGTGATGAAATCAATGCGATTGGCGGTTATTATGCCTACGGCAAGGATTTAATCAATGGAGGAAGCGTTTATGATTTTGATGTCACAAAGCTTTCTGTTTACACAAGAGATATTGGTCTTGCGGGAATCGAAGTCTATGATTTGCTTCGTGATGAGTATGATATTCAGATTGAGCTTGGTGATATAGCAAATATTTTAGCTTATATTTCTATCGGAGACCGCATTCAGGATATAGAGCGTCTTGTTGGTGCACTTGCCGATATAAAGCGTTTGTATTCCAAGGACCCGGCTAGTATGTTAAATACAGAGTACATTAATCCGAAGGTACTTGTATCACCGCAGACAGCATTTTATTCAGAAAAGACACGCCTTCCAATTAGAGAGACATCTGGCCGCATTTGTGCCGAATTTGTCATGTGTTATCCGCCGGGAATCCCGATTTTGGCACCAGGCGAGCTTATTACAGACGAAATTATTGAATATGTACTTTATGCAAAGGAAAAGGGCTGTTCTATGCAGGGAACGGAAGACCCAGCAGTAGAGTATTTAAATGTATTATAAGGCTGCAGAATAAAATGTGGCAGCTGAAAGGATAAAAAATGGAGCTTTGGTTTTCAGATTATCATACTGACAAGGTAAAAATGTCAGTGAAAGTGGAAAAGCAGCTGTTCGGCGAGCAGACCGATTTCCAGCGAATAGACGTGTTTGATTCAAAGGAATTTGGACGGTTTATCAGCTCCGATGGAAGCATTGTATTTTCCGAGAAGGATGAGTTTGTATATGACGAGATGATCGTTCATGTGCCTATGGCAGTTCATCCAAATGTGCGCCGTGTGCTTGTAATTGGAGGCGGAGATGGAGGCGTAGCAAGAGAGCTTTCTTATTATAAAGAGATTGAAGAGATTGATGTTGTTGAGCCAGATGAGGTATTTGTAGATGTATGCAAGAAGTTTTTCCCAGACAATGCAAGAGGTCTGGATGATCCGCGTGTGCGCGTCTTTTACGCAGATGGTCTTCGTTTTCTTCGTTCAAAGAATGATCAATATGATTTGATTATAAATGATGCAATTGATCCGTTAGGTCATACGGCAGGATTGTTTACGAAGGAATTTTATGGAAATTGCTATCGCGCTTTAAAAGAGGATGGCATCATGGTTTATCAGCATGGAAGTCCATTCTATGATGAAGATGAGGATACATGCCGCGCAATGCACCGAAAAGCAAGCCACAGCTTTCCAATAAGCAGAGTATATCAGGCACATATTCCAACATGTGCATCAGGTTATTGGCTGTTTGGATTTACGTCAAAAAAATATCATCCGTTGACAGATTTAAATGTGGAACGCTGGAAGGAGCGCAATATAAAAACGTGGTATTACACCACGAATCTGCACAAGGGTGCATTTATGCTTCCTCGATATGTTGAGGATATGCTGGAAGAAGAGGAAAACTAATACAAAACAGGAGGACAAAACGATGGGAAGACTTTTAATTATTGGATGTGGTGGAGTAGCAAGTGTAGCAATTCATAAGTGCTGCCAGAACAGCGACACCTTTACAGAGATCTGCATTGCAAGCCGTACAAAATCAAAGTGTGATGCATTAAAGGAAAAGCTTGAGGGTACCACAAAGACTGTAATCACAACAGCACAGGTAGATGCAGACAACGTAGAAGAGTTAAAGGCATTAATCAATTCCTATAAGCCACAGGCTGTTTTGAATGTTGCACTTCCTTATCAGGATTTGACCATTATGGATGCATGTCTTGCATGTGGTGTTGACTATATTGATACTGCAAACTATGAGCCAGAGGATACAGATGATCCAGAGTGGAGAGCTATTTATGAAAAGCGCTGCAAGGATGAAGGTTTCACTGCTTACTTTGATTATTCATGGCAGTGGGCATATAAGGAGCGTTTTGAAAAGGCAGGTCTGACTGCACTTCTTGGAACTGGCTTTGACCCAGGCGTAACAAGTGTTTTCAGTGCATATGCATTAAAGCACTATTTTGATGAGATCGAGACAATTGATATCTTAGACTGCAACGGTGGCGATCATGGCTATCCGTTTGCAACAAACTTCAATCCGGAAATCAACTTAAGAGAGGTTTCTGCAAATGGCTCCTACTGGGAGAATGGTCACTGGGTAGAGACAAAGCCGATGGAGATCAAGCGTGTATATGATTTCCCACAGGTTGGTGAGAAGGATATGTATCTGCTTCATCATGAGGAAATCGAATCTCTTGCAAAGAATATTCCAGGCGTAAAGCGCATTCGCTTCTTTATGACATTTGGTCAGAGTTATCTGACTCATATGAAGTGCCTTGAAAATGTTGGTATGCTTTCCACATCACCTATTAACTTTGAAGGAAAAGAGATCGTTCCGATTCAGTTCTTAAAGGCATTGCTGCCAGATCCGGCTTCCTTAGGACCAAGAACAGTAGGAAAGACAAATATTGGCTGTATTTATACAGGAACTAAGGACGGAAAGAAGAAGACCATCTATATCTACAATGTATGTGATCATCAGGAGTGCTACCGCGAGGTAGGTTCCCAGGCAATCTCTTATACAACAGGTGTTCCGGCAATGATTGGAACAGCACTTGTCATGGATAAGGTATGGAAAAAGCCAGGTGTATTCAATGTGGAAGAGTTTGATCCAGATTCATACATGGATATGTTAAACCGCTATGGTCTGCCGTGGGTAGTAGATGAAAATCCGCAGATCGTGGAGTAATGAAGCTATGTGGGAAACAATCAAAACACCAGCCTATGTGGTTGATGAAAAAAAGCTAAGAGAAAATCTGGAATGTCTGCATCGTGTCGAAGAAGAGACGGGCTGTCATATCCTTTTGGCACAGAAAGCTTTTTCAATGTTTCGCGTATATCCGCTGATCGGGTCGTACTTAAGTGGTACGACCGCCAGCGGTCTTTATGAGGCAAGGCTTGGATATGAAGAGATGAAAAAAGAAAACCATGTCTTTGCACCAGCTTACAAGACAGAGGATATGAAGGAGCTTGTAACGATCTGTGATCATATCATTTTCAATTCATTTGCGCAGTTTGAAAAGCACAAAGAAATCATTTCTGAATATAATAACAGTCAGAGAGAAAACGGGAATCGTGTAAGTATCGGAATGCGTGTCAATCCAGAGTTTTCCACACAGGAGGGTCATGCAATATATGATCCGTGTGCACCAGGTTCACGTCTTGGTGTAGTGCGCGCAAAATTTCCAGAAACACTTCCAAAAGAAATAGAAGGACTTCATATGCATACGCTCTGCGAGCAGGATTCTGATGATTTGGAGGCAACCTTCAACGCTTTTGAAAAGTCTTTTGAACCATATTTAAAGAAGATCAAATGGCTTAATCTCGGAGGCGGTCACCACATCACAAGACCAGGCTATGATATTGAACGTCTGATTCGCCTTATAAAGCGAATAAAGGATACCTATCATCTGGAAGTATATCTGGAGCCTGGTGAAGCAATTGCATTAAACGCGGGTTATCTGATAACAGAGGTTCAGGATATTGTGGACAATGACCTTTCTATTCTGATATTGGATGCATCTGCAGCATGTCATATGCCGGATGTATTAGAGATGCCGTACCGCCCACCGCTTAAAGGCGGCGATGAAACTGGTAAGAAGCCTTATACATATCGCCTCTCATCCATGACATGTCTGGCTGGAGATGTGATTGGTGATTATAGCTTTGACCATGAAATTCATGTGGGAGACCGTCTTGTATTTGAAGATATGGCAATTTATTCCATGGTAAAAAACAATACATTTAATGGAATTGGTCTGCCAGATATTTGCTTGCTTCATGAAGATGGCGCCATCGAGACAGTAAAGCGCTTTGGATATGAAGATTTCAAAAATAGACTTTCTTAGTGGTGTTACGAAACGACATCGGTGTAATGGTTTCGTCAAACATTGACGCGTATAGAATTCATCTAAGAAAGAGGAAGGAATCAGAAATTTATATGAAATTGATAAAGCAAATTCCGCGCGAGGACGGCTTTTATATGCCAGGCGAGTTTGAGCCGCATCAGGGCTGCATTCTAATATGGCCAAAGCGCCCAGGTTCGTGGGGATATGAGGCAAAAGCGGCAGGGAATGCATTTGCAGCAGTGATCAAAGCAATAGCACAGAGCGAGAAGGTCTACGTTGCAGTCACGAAAAAAACACTTCCAATTGCACAAGAAAAGTTGTTTGGAGAAAATAAAAACGCGGACATAATGCAGCAGGACAATATTGAGCTTTTCTTTGCAGATACCGATGATGCATGGGCAAGAGATGTGGCACCTACTTTTGTTAAATTAAATGAACACAATACTGCAAATTCAAATAAAGAAGGTTCAGATCAAAGTTCAAGTTCTGCTAGTGATTCTGTTATTCGAGCCGTAAATTGGGAATTTAATGCGTGGGGCGGAAATGTCGATGGTTTGTATGCTTCCTGGGAAAAAGACAATGCATTTGCCAGTGCATTTGCAGATCAGTTTGGATTTGACTGGTACGATGCTGCGCCATTTGTATTAGAAGGTGGTTCCATTCACAGCGATGGAGAGGGTACACTTTTAACGACAGAAAGCTGTCTGTTAAGTGCCGGACGAAATCCAAATCTTTCGAGAGAACAGATTGAAGAACAGCTGTCACGTTTTCTTGGAATCAAGAAGGTATTATGGCTTCCGCGAGGAATTTATCAGGATGAGACAAATGAGCATGTAGACAATGTGTGTGCCTTTCTTCACCCAGGTGAGGTAGTGCTTGCGTGGACAGACAATAAAGATGATCCTCAGTATGAGCTGTCACATCAAAGCTTATCGTATCTTGAAAACGTGCGAGATGCAAAAGGCCGCAAGCTTGTTATTCATAAGCTTCCAATTCCAGATCATCCGATATGCATCACAAAAGAGGATCTTGACGGCTATACATTTGAGGAAGGCGAGGATATGCGAGAAGTTGGAGAGCGTCTTGCAGCATCTTATGTCAATTTTTATTTTTCAAATGATGCGATCATTTTGCCGGTGTTTGGCGGTGAAAATAAGGAAAGCGATGAGCGAGCTGTACAGCTTATGCAGCAGTGGAATCCAGACCGAAAGGTAATACCTGTTTTTGCGAGAGATATTTTGACAGGAGGCGGAAATATTCACTGCATAACACAGCAGATTCCAAGATGATTGAAACGAAATAGCAGCGCATGATATCCTTATAGCGAAATCGGACGCTGTACGCGATATTTGTGGAGAAGAGAGGAAAATTCATGAGTAAAATAAAAGTAGCAGCAATTCAGATGAAATGCAGCACAAATTCCAAAGAGAGTCTTTCGCATGCAGAAGAAATGGTTAGAGAAGCCGCAGCAAACGGCGCCAATGTCATTCTTTTGCCAGAGCTGTTTGAACGCGAATATTTCTGTCAGCAGCGCCGCTACGATTTCTATCAGTATGCTAAGACAGTAGAAGAAAATAAGGCAGTTCAGATGGGCAAGCGCCTTGCAAAAGAGCTTCAGGTTGTTCTTCCAATCAGTTTTTATGAGAAGGATGTCAACAATCTGTATAATTCCGTAGCATGTATAGACGCAGACGGAACACTGCTTGGCGTATATCGAAAAACGCACATCCCGGATGATCATTATTATCAGGAAAAATTTTATTTCACACCAGGCGATACAGGCTTCAAGGCATTTAAAACACGCTATGGAACAATCGGAATTGGCATCTGCTGGGATCAGTGGTTTCCAGAGACAGCACGCAGCATGGCACTTTTAGGTGCAGAAATTTTGCTCTACCCGACAGCCATCGGCTCCGAGCCAATCCTAGAGTGCGACAGCATGCCGCACTGGAGACGCGTCATGCAGGGTCATGCGGCAGCAAATCTGATGCCAGTCATAGCAGCAAACCGAATTGGAACAGAAACAGTAGAGCCATGCGAAGGAAATGGTGGCCAGACATCTGCATTGAATTTTTATGGTTCATCATTCATTGCAGACGAAACAGGAGAGCTTATAAGCGAAGCATCACGCGATCAGGAAGAAATTCTTTATAGCGAATTTGATTTGGCAGAGCTAGCACAAAAGCGCCTCGAGTGGGGACTATTCCGCGACAGAAGACCAGAGATGTATGGAATTATCGCGGGGAAGAAGTGATATTATAGTTCACTGATAAGCCAATATTTACACCGAATGGCTTTCGTAATATAGATGCGTGAACTGTAGGTATCGCAAAACTTTCACAAAATAAATTATGAATTTTATTGACAGATAGAATAATAAGTGTTATAGTACATGTAGAGCAGAACAACAATATCGTTCTGCCATTTGGAAACAGTTAAGCACGAAGCTCTTTATTTGGAGCGTTTCATAAAAAAGGAGTGAGAACTGTGATGAAAAGAGATTACTATGAAGTATTAGGCGTCAGCCGCAGTGCAGACGCATCTGCAATAAAGAAAGCATATAGAAAATTAGCCAAGAAGTATCATCCAGACAGTAATGTAGGAGATGCATCAGCGGCAGAGCATTTTAAAGAGGTAAATGAGGCTTACGATGTACTCGGTGACGAGAAGAAGCGTAAGCTTTATGACCAGTATGGCCATGCCGCATTTGAGGAAGGCTTTGGTCAGGGTGCAAATGGTTACTCAGGTAGCTATTCCGGTGGAGCAGGCGGCTTTGGTGGTTTTGGTGGATTTAAGAATGCCGGCCAAAACGGCGGTTATCAGGAGTATCATTTTAATGGAAATGAAGCCGACATGGATGATATATTAAAAAATTTGTTCGGCGGCGGTCATTTTAAGGGTGGTTTTGGCGGTACTGGAAGTTCAGGCAGAAGAAGCTATTCGTATAGTGGCTTTGGTTCTGGTTTTGGTCAGGGCGCAGATGGCTACAGTAGTTATTCAGACTTTGGATCCGATTATGGTTCAGGCTTTGGAACTGGTGCAGATGAAGCAAATTCCCTTGATGTCAAAGCAGAAGTTACAGTTAGCTTTGATGAAGCAGCCTTTGGTGCAAACAAGAGAGTTCGTCTGCAGGGTTCTGATGGAAAGGTTCAGACACTTGAAATCAAGATTCCAGCAGGTATAGATACAGGAAAGACAATTCGTCTTAAAGGAAAAGGCAATGTCGGAAGAAACGGCCGTACAGGTGATCTGTTACTTAAAGTAACTGTACAGGATAAGCTAGGATTTCGTCGTGAAGGAATGGATGTATACACGACAGTGCAGATTCCATTTACAACAGCTGTATTTGGCGGCGAGGCTCGCATTCAGACTATTCACGGTGATGTCATCTGCAAGATAAAACCAGGTACTCAGTCAGGCAGCAAGATCCGTTTAAGAGGCAAAGGTATTGTATCAATGAAGGATTCCAAAGTCTTCGGCGATCAGTATGCGGTTGTCGAGATCCAGGTACCAACGACACTTACACCACAGGCAGCAAGAAAGCTGCGTGAATTTGAAGCAGAGTGCGCAAAGACATCAGGCACGTCAAACGGAACACATGCAGCATAATTGCCTGCAAAAGATTTTTTAAAATTGATTGATAGAAAAAAAGACTCTCATCATCCGAAAGGAATGGTGGGAGTTTTTTATTGCGCTGTGGGAATCCTTTCGGTATAATGGATTTGCAAAAAAACAAGGGGGACTATTTTATGTCAATGCAAATTGTGTTTGAGCAGATTCTTATAATCTTTGGCTATGTAATCGTCGGCTACGTGGCTGGAAAGAAGAATCTGATCACAAAAGAGCAGCAGCGCTATCTTTCAAAACTTGTTTCATCACTCATTCTTCCATTTACAGTGCTGTCAGCAAGTAGCATGGAGGCAAGTGGACAAGATATAGTAAATGTTGCCATTGCCGTGGCGCTTCTTTTTTCCTGTATGGCACTTACATCAGCTGGGTGTATGCTGTATGCAAAAATAAAACAGGTGCCAGAAAAAAAGCGTGCAGCCTACACGGGACTGTGTACATATCCTAATTGCACCTTTATTGGAATGCCTCTATGTATTGCGTTAATGGGAGATTGGGGAACACTTTACGGTGCAGCAGGAATTATTGCATTTAATTTGTTATTTTTCACACTTCAGATTTCTCTTTTTACAAGACAGAAATTTCATCCAAAGATTTTCTTAACACCGCTTAATATAAGTACACTTGCACTCATTTTGATGTTGATTTTTCATGTGCATTTTCCAAGACCGCTTCAGACAGTTTGCTCCAATATCGGAGGAATCACAACACCTATGGCGCTGATCATCGTCGGCGTTATGCTTGCGGATGGAAATCTTATTCAGATTGTGACAGAAAAAAGAGCGTATGTGATCTCATTAATCAGAAATTTGATTTGCCCGCTTATAATGTTAGTAGTGATGGCACTTCTTCCGTTAGATCCGAATTTAAGAATGGCAGTGTTGATTTATGTGGCGTGTCCGGTAGCAAATCTGACAAGCGTATATGCGATTCAGCATGATATGGAACCAGCTCTTTGTGCGAGGGCAACGCTTCTATCTACGATTTTATTTGCTGCAACAATCCCATTTATCATCTGGCTTGGACAGCTTGTATATGGCGTTTAAACACAATGTTAATTTTTTAACAAAAAAGCCTAAAAACTGGCAAAAAGATGTGCCCAATTGGTAAAAAAAGCAATTGACTTTTAGTGAAAATTCTGGAATAATATAGATAGATTGGGATGCTTTTTGGTTTGCCCCAAAGACACCAATTATATACAGATATTTAAGAAAAGAGAGGTTAATGTAAAATGGCAAAAGTGGATTTAAGCCAGTATGGTATTACTGGAACTACAGAAGTTGTATACAATCCTTCTTATGAAGATCTGTTTGCAGAGGAGACAAAGCCGGAACTGGAAGGCTATGAGAAGGGACAGGTTACCGAGCTGGGTGCTGTTAATGTCATGACTGGTATCTACACCGGACGTTCTCCTAAGGATAAGTTCATCGTTATGGATGAGAACTCTAAGGACACAGTATGGTGGACCTCTGACGAGTATAAGAACGATAATCATCCGGCAAGCGAAGAAGCATGGGCAGCAGTAAAGAAGATCGCTCAGGAAGAGCTTTCTAACAAGAAGCTGTATGTTGTAGATGCATTCTGTGGTGCAAACAAGGACACCAGAATGGCAGTTCGTTTCATCGTAGAGGTTGCTTGGCAGGCTCACTTTGTAACTAACATGTTTATCCGCCCAACAGCTGAGGAACTGGAGAACTTCAAGCCAGATTTCGTTGTTTACAACGCATCTAAGGCTAAGGTTGAGAACTACAAGGAATTAGGTCTGAACTCTGAGACTGCAGTAGTATTCAACATCACCAGCCATGAGCAGGTTATCATCAATACTTGGTACGGCGGCGAGATGAAGAAGGGTATGTTCTCTATGATGAACTACTTCCTTCCATTAAAGGGTATGGCTTCCATGCACTGCTCCGCTAACACCGATATGAACGGTGAGAACACCGCTATCTTCTTTGGTCTGTCTGGAACAGGTAAGACCACTCTGTCTACTGATCCGAAGCGTCTTCTGATTGGTGATGACGAGCACGGCTGGGATGACAACGGCGTATTCAACTTCGAGGGTGGATGCTATGCAAAGGTTATCAACCTTGATAAGGATTCTGAGCCGGATATCTACAATGCAATCAAGAGAAACGCTCTTCTTGAGAACGTTACTGTTGATGAGAATGGCAAGATCGATTTCACAGATAAGAGCGTAACCGAGAATACTCGTGTATCTTATCCGATCGAGCACATCGAGAAGATCGTTCGTCCGATCTCTGCTGCTCCGGCTGCAAAGAACGTAATCTTCCTGTCTGCAGATGCTTTCGGCGTACTGCCGCCAGTATCTATTCTGACTCCAGAGCAGACTAAGTACTACTTCCTGTCTGGTTTCACAGCTAAGTTAGCAGGTACCGAGCGTGGTATCACTGAGCCGACTCCAACCTTCTCCGCTTGCTTCGGACAGGCATTCCTTGAGCTGCATCCGACCAAGTATGCAGAAGAGCTGGTTAAGAAGATGGAGAAGAGCGGTGCAAAGGCATATCTGGTAAATACCGGATGGAATGGTACTGGAAAGCGTATCTCCATTAAGGATACTCGTGGTATCATCGATGCAATCCTGGATGGTTCCATCACAACTGCACCTACCAAGAAGATCCCGATGTTCAACTTCGAGGTTCCGACTGAGCTTCCAGGTGTAGATCCGAAGATCCTTGATCCTCGCGATACCTACGCTGATGCTTCTGAGTGGGAGGCAAAGGCAAAGGATCTTGCTAGCCGTTTCGTAAAGAACTTCAAGAAATATGAGGGCAACGAGGCAGGTAAGGCTTTAGTAGCTGCAGGTCCGAAGGCTGAGTAATTCAAGCAAATTTAATATGCATGTTAATTAGGCAACTGATTGACTAAGTGAGAGCGGGTCATGCGAAAGCATGGCCCGTTTTTTTCGAAGGAGAAAATGGGATAGAGTATTTTGAGAGGCAGTAGAAGAAAAAGGAGGTAAAACATGGCTAGCACATACGAAAACTATTTAGAAACACCAAAGAGTCTGACATTTGATCAGATGAGAGATCTGCATCAGAAATTACTTAAGGAAATCGAAAATGATCCAGTTGGTCAGGAATTGTATGATGAATTGATAGGAGAAGCAACAACATATGCTGAAATCCGTGCAAAATGGCTGAGCTTAGATCGCAGCCAGAAGATGGAGCAGGACTCTTTTCGCACAGCCTGCCACAACAGTGTCATCACTCATTTTAATATGATGGCGCGCTATTTAAAGACGCAGGGAAAAAATACTGAGTGGAGAGATGCACTAGGATATGAAGAAGACGATAAATATTATAGAAAAACGATAGGTGATTTTGGTTGTTATATTGTCTTCATCAATAGTCTTTGTGCGAGATAACTTATAGGGAGGCATGCACATGCATGCCTCCCTATAATTTCCTACTTCCTATTTCTACCCAAATGTGTTATACTATACCCTGTATAGCTTTGTAAAAAACTCAGGACAAATTCCTGACAAACTTTTTACGAACCTGACACAAAAATCTCCCACATCTCGTAGGTGTGGATTGAAACAACGTTGCCTGCATGACAGGCAGGGGAGAGATGGATATGGAGGAAAAAAATAAGCCGGGTGAAACGGTACCGGAGCCGGGTGAATCTGAGAGAATATCGGCAGAGAGAAAAGCTGCTTTGCAGGATATAGACAGAAAGCGCGAGGAGAAGGAAAAGCTTCGTCAGACGCAAAAGCAGGAGGCTGTGAAAGTACATGGAAGCTTAAGTGCGTATATGAACTGGCCGCTGCTTGTATGTATTTCGCTTTTGATTCTAAGCATCATTATCACTATGATTGACTGGATGGCTGGTGTGGCGGCAAGCGCCTGCTCAATTGTTCTGATCATAGGTCTTATGGCGCTTTCAATCTATTATCACCGCAGAATTAACAGTGACATGGTTGGCTTTGGCGCAGGTTATGCCCAGATTCAAAAGCAGCTGCTACAGGAAATGGAATTTCCATATGGTGTGGCAGATGAGATTGGCCGTCTAATATGGATGAATCAGTCATTTCAGCGAATTGTTCAGCTAAATAACAATGCACATAAAAACTTGGGTACGCTGTTTCCGGGAATCGACAGACAGTTTCCAAAGAATCAAAGAACATCACAGGTCCATTCGGAGTATCTGGGAAGAAAATATCAGATCACGATTAAGGCTGTGTCGATTCGTGATATTGTGGAGACGGTTGTTGATGAAGAGGATCAGGGAAAAAAGGCACCAATGATGTATGCAGTGTATTTGTCAGACGAGACACAGATGCTTGAGTGGAAGCAGAAGGTTGAGGATGAAAAGCTTGTTGCGGCGCTGATTTATCTTGATAACTATGATGAAGTCCTAGACTCCATAGAGGAGACGAGACGACCTTTGCTGATAGCGCTGATTGACCGTCAGATTACAAAGTATATCAGTGCCTATCATGGTGTTATTAAAAAGCTAGAGAATGATAAATATTTTGCCATCGTCAGCAACGAGCATTTAAAAGAGATGCAGGCAAATGATTTTTCACTTCTTGAGGATGTGAAGACGATCAGTATCGGAAACACGATAAATGTTACGATCAGTATCGGACTTGGCATAAACGGCGGAACGTATTCGAAAAATTATGACTACGCGCGCATGGCAATTGACATGGCACTTGGACGCGGCGGTGATCAGGTTGTTCTTAAAAATCAGGATGAGATCACCTATTATGGCGGTCGTACACAGAGCCAGGGCAAGAATACGCGTGTTAAGGCGCGTGTCAAGGCACAGGCGTTAAAGGAGCTTATAGAGGCATCTTCTGATGTGCTGATCATGGGTCATTCAATCAGCGATGCAGATTGTATTGGTGCTTCAGTTGGTATTTATCGCGCAGCCAGAACATCTGGTAAGGATGTTCATATTGTGCTGAATACTATTGCAAACAGCATAAAACCTCTTCTAAATCGTCTTGCCGAGGATGAAGAATATGGAAAGAAGCTGTTTATTGATAATGAGACTGCAATTCAGAGGATAACAGAAGGAACACTTCTGATTGTGGTGGATAATAACAGACCAAGCCGAACAGAGTGTCCGCAGCTTTTGCAGTTAGCACAGCATGTGGTAGTGCTTGACCATCATCGTCAGTCGCGTGACTGTATTGAGGGTGCAGTGCTTAGCTATGTGGAGCCTTATGCATCATCTGCCAGTGAGATGGTGGCAGAGATATTGCAGTATTATTCAGATTCAATCAAGATTCGTCCGACTGATGCAGATGCAATGTATTCTGGAATTGTTGTAGATACAAATAATTTCATGAATAATACAGGTGTCAGAACGTTTGAGGCGGCGGCTTTCTTACGTCGAAATGGTGCCGACATTACAAAAGTGCGAAAGCTCTTTCGTGATGATATGGAGGATTACAAGGCAAAGGCAGAGGCCGTGCGTGAGGTGGAGATGTTCCATGAGCGCTATGCAATCAGTGTATGTCCAAGTGACATGACTGGAAATCCGACAGTTATTGCAGCGCAGGCAGCAAATGAGCTTTTGGGTATTCGCGGCATTCGTGCATCATTTGTGATGACAGAATATGAAAATCAGATTTATATTAGTGCCCGTTCTATTGATGAGGTAAATGTACAGACCATAATGGAAAAGCTTGGCGGAGGCGGTCATATGAACGTCGCAGGTGCCCAGCTTCGCAATGTCACACTTGGAGAGGCCAGAAGTATGTTGAAGGATGTGCTTATGGCTCAGGAAGAAAAAGGTGACGAAGTGAAGGGCTGATATAGATATTAGAATTGGAGGAGAAAAAAATGGAAATAATTTTATTACAGGATGTAAAATCACTTGGAAAAAAGGGTGAGCGCGTAAAGATTAACGATGGTTATGCAAGAAATTTTGTGCTTCCAAAGAAGCTTGGAATTGAAGCAACAGCAAAGAATTTAAATGATCTGAAGCTACAGAAGGCAAATGAGGATAGAATTGCAGCACAGAAGTTAGAGGAAGCAAAGCAGTTGGCAGCAAAGATTGAGGAAAAGTCAGTTGTACTGAATGTTAAGACAGGTGAGGGCGGCAAGCTGTTCGGCTCTGTATCCACAAAGGAAATCGCTGCTGCATGCGAGAAGCAGTTAGGTCTTGAGATTGATAAGAAGAAGATGGTTCTGCCAGAGCCTATTAAGGCATGTGGAACTACGATTGTTCCGGTTAAGCTTCACAGAGAAGTAACTGCAAAGCTGACCGTTAAAGTTCAGGAAGCATAAAAAACATGGAAGAGGCATTAATAAAACGAGTACTCCCGCACAACACGGAGGCCGAACAGTTAGTAATCGGCTGTATGCTCATGGACAAGGAAGCCATATCGGCAGCCAGTGAGATTATCCATTCGGATGATTTTTACGGACGGCAGTACGGTGCCATGTTTGAGGCTATAATGGAGCTTTACAATGAGGGAAAGCCAACAGATCTAGTAGCCGTTCAAGAGCAGCTAAAGACCAAGGATGTGCCGCCGGAAAGCTACAGCATTGCTGCATTCCGTGAGCTGCTTAATATGGTGCCGACTTCCGTTAATATTCGCTATTATGCCAATCTGGTGTATGAGAAGGCATTGCTTCGCCGCCTGATCCGTATCAATGAAGAGATTGCAAATGATTGCTACATGGAAAAAGAAGACGTAAATACCATCTTGGAATCTACGGAAAAGCGTATTTTTGGTCTTCTGGAAACAAGAGCAACAAGTGACTATGTGCCGATACGTGATGTAGTTATAAATGTTGTAAATAAGATTGAGATTGCATCGCGAAATCACAGCATGGTAACTGGCCTTTCTACTGGATATACTGATTTGGATCGTCAGACCTCGGGTATGCAGCCGTCAGATCTTATTTTGATTGCGGCTCGTCCGTCCATGGGAAAGACGGCATTTGTACTAAATTTAGCACACAATATGACCATAAAAGACAAGAAGACAGTTGCAATTTTTTCTCTTGAGATGTCAAAGGAGCAGTTAGTAAACCGTCTGTTGGCCATGGAGTCGCGTGTGGATTCTCAGACACTTCGTACAGGAAATCTTTCCGACAGTGATTGGGATCAGGTTGTTGAGAGTTCTGGTATCATTGCAAACACAAAGCTTTTGCTTGATGATACGCCAGGTATAACGGTGGCAGAGCTTCGTTCTAAATGCCGTAAGTTTAAGCTTGAGCATGGTCTTGATTGTGTCATGATCGACTATCTTCAGCTTATGAGCGGAAGCGGAGCAAGAAAGGGAGACAGCAGACAGCAGGAAATCTCAGATATTTCACGTTCTCTAAAGGCACTTGCAAGAGAGCTAAATGTACCAGTCATCGCACTGTCACAGCTTTCACGTGCCTGTGAGTCAAGAACGGATCATCGTCCTATGCTTTCTGACCTTCGTGAGTCAGGAGCAATTGAGCAGGATGCAGATATTGTAATGTTTTTATACCGAGATGAATATTATAATAAGGATTCGCCGTCAAAGGGAATCACAGAGGTTATCATAGCCAAGCAGCGTAACGGCCCTATTGGAACTGTTGAGCTTGTCTGGATGGGAGATTTGTGTCGCTTTGGAAACAAAGAGTATACATCACAGTGATATTCTGGGATTTAAGATGGCAATAGAAAAGATCAGTGAAAATGGAGTTTACTTCCATTGTCACTGATCTTTTTTGCGAATGGGGTTCTGAATAATTACCTTTTTTTAACTATTAGATATGTTCTTAATAAAATGAAAGTCGCACTGCTAAGAGCTGCTGATTGGAAAAATCATAGTTTACAATGTTGCAGCCGGCAGCGTGCATGTTAATGAAGGATTGGATCCAGTCATTATATGATGCAGCAGCATCAGCGTAGTCAGATGCATTTTCAAAACGAATCATTACAAGACCTTCACCGCCGCCTTCCCAGATGCTTTCTGCCTGCGCGACAAAGAGTGCTCTTGCACGGTCAAGTGCGGTACCAGAAGCAGGGTCACTTGACGAAGGGTCATCAGCATAAATCCATAGACCGGCCTGAACATGAAAATTAAAGTCCCAGCGCACAGTGGAAGGGTAGCCTCGTCTTTGGTAAAAATCATCTGCCGGGTATGGATCAGATGAGATAGCTGATTCTGGAATATTAAAATATGCGTAACATAAAGGCTGCTGAATGCCGTCATTTTCATTGTCATCATAAGTCGGATCGACATTGTAGTCATAGTCTCCGATGTGGGCGATGACCCAGGCATGTGTATTTCCTGTTATAACAGAGCTTTTGATGCCGAGACTTCGAAGTCCCCAGACGAGCGCCTTGGCGCGGCCGTCACATTTAGCCTGCCCATCAATCAGAGCACCATAGGCACTCTGGCAATTGTCTGTCTGAGTAGAATATACACAGTTTTCAATGATATAATTGTAAATAGTAAGCTCAGCCTGATAAGCACTTTGTCCCGACAGTGTTGTCTGCCAGCTTTGAATAAGTGTATTAACAGCTGCTGTCTGCGCATCAAAAGTTTCCTTTGATATTGTGTACTCAGGTGATACAGATACAACAAGACCAAGCAGATTTGAATGTTCAACCCATCGTGATGACAGCTGCATCAGCTCAGGACATTCATTTGTCAGAAGATGCATCAAATCGCTGACATTATCAGAACTGACGGCAACAGGGAGTGAAATAGTGCTCTGAAAACCTTGTATGCCAGTGTAAAGAGCCTGAAAGTTTGCTGCTTCATCATCTGCAAGAGAAGGCAGGTAGTAGCTATAATCTGCATAAAGTGGGGCACAAGAGATCGTTTCTGTAACAGATGATACAGGTGCAGATGAATCTGCTGCTGAAGAGAAAAGATCAACCTCGCTTCTTTTACCTAAGACATCGTCAAGAAGCTCATGGTAGGTGCTAAGACCTGCATGAAAGTAGTAGAGCGGTGTCTGGGCAGGGACACATCCACAGACTGCCATAGAAGACAGCATAAAAATAAAGCTAAGTGATAAAAAATGAAATAAGCGTTTCATAAAAACCTCTCAGTGTCAATATAAGACAAAATGTAAGACATTTTTTGCATCAGTTATTATATCACAAAAGAAATTAGAAGCAAGTGGAAGAAAGCACAAAAAAAGAAGATCTTTACGACCTTCTTTAGATAAGAGCGCGAGACGGGATTCGAACCCGCGACCCTCGCCTTGGCAAGGCGATACTCCACCACTGAGCCACTCGCGCATATATGATACAGAATCGCTTCTGTAAAGCGGGTGATGGGAATCGAACCCACGTATCTAGCTTGGAAGGCTAGTGTTCTACCATTGAACTACACCCGCGCAGTGCCCAAAGCTGGAATCGAACCAGCGACACGAGGATTTTCAGTCCTCTGCTCTACCAACTGAGCTATCTGGGCATCTCATCAACATCGAAGTTTTTGTTTCGTTTGTTTCTTACTCGCTGTCGACGATAGTTATTCTACAACAAGACAAGAGAAAAGTCAAGCACTTTTTCAAAAAAAACTTAACTTTTTTTTGAAGGCGTGTTTTTTGCTCCAATTCATACAATTTGAATTCAGCAGCGAAAGCGGATTGCGAATGTCTGCTTTACATTTAATGGTTTGTCTTGCGGTTGATGAACTTTGTTCGATACTTTGAATATACAATTGTTTGATCGGCATAAAGACCATAATAACCAGACATTGCATAGCTTACTGCAATTGCTAAAATCATGTAGTGGGCAGAGTCAAAGCCAAATAATTCAAAAGCAATCAAAATAGATGTAATAGGGCAATTAGTGACACCGCAGAAAACAGCAACCATGCCCATTGCAGCACAAAGGGATGGGGCAAATCCAGCAAGGCTTCCAAAGAAACATCCAAAGGATGCACCTACGCAGAAGGAAGGAACAATTTCGCCTCCCTTAAAGCCGCCGCCAAGTGTGACTGCTGTAAAGAGCATTTTAATAAGAAAGGCTGCTGGGAATATAGTTTCTTCTTGAATAGACTGCTCAATCAGATTGCTTCCGGAACCAAGATAGCTTTTGCCGTCTGGCAGAAGAAATGCAAATATGATAACAATCAGTGCAGAGACAGTTGCGCGTAGGTAAACATTTTTTATGTATGTTTTTAAAAGACCTCCAACTTTGTGAAGGATAATACATAAAAGTATGCTGACAGCGGCACATAAGATTCCAAGAAGAACTGTTTTTGCAGCACCGTCAATGGAAAACGAAGGAATACTTACAATTGTAAATTTTTCGGCATGAACACCAAACGTAGAAGCAAGGTGAGCACCAATCAGCGCAGACATTACACAAGGGACTAATGCGGAATAATACATGATACCGACACTGACCATTTCCATTGAAAAGACAGCAGCAGCCATCGGTGTACCAAACAGAGCAGCAAAAGCAGCACTCATGCCGCACATGATTAGAACATGGCGATCTTCATCATCAAGATGAACTATTTTACCGAGAAGATTTCCAAGGCTGCCGCCGATCTGAAGTGCAGCACCCTCGCGTCCGGCAGATCCGCCGCACAGCTGTGTCAGAATCGTAGAGATAAAAATAAGAGGTGCAACACGCGCTGGTGTCTCTTCATTTGCATGAATTGAGGCAATAACAAAATTTGTACCGCGGTCATTTGACTGTCCGCAAAAATGATAAAGAGCAGTGATTGCCAGACCAGCAACAGGAAGCAGAAATAAAAGCCAGCTGTATGCAGCGCGAAGCTGTATAGCTTTTCCAAGCAAAGTAGCAAATAGTGTTGATACGCCGCCGATCAGAAGACCTGACAAAAGTGAAAATCCAGTCCATTTAAGAAGAACCAGAAGATTCTGGCCGATGTTGGTCAGATAGCATTTGCGGGCAAATTCCCGCAGCTTAGGGGAAAACATAGGCATGACCTCCAAAGAAACTGTTTATAGGAAGCAGCAAAGATGCTGTACCGTTCCAATCCTAGCAGAAACAGCAGGGAAAGTCAACGAAACAAAAAGATCATGTTCCATTTTGCCTGTACTGAGCCGGTGTCATTTTAGCTCTTTTTTTAAAAGTGATGCAAAAGGCACTTTCACTTGAAAAGCCACATGAAAAGCAGATATCCTTGACAGACATGGTAGTGTTGCGAAGCAAGTAACGTGCATTACTTAGCCTCGTATTTATGACATACTCATGTGGAGTAAAGCCAGTCTCTCGTTTGAATACACGAATAAAGTGATAAGAGCTTAATCCGGCAGCTGATGCGAGCACTTTGTCTGGCAGATCTTCTTTAAAATGTTCATTGATATAGGAAATGACAGTCTCAATCATATCTGTGCTGTCATTTTTTTTATCGGCAGTACTGTAGAGCAGAAAGCTTGTCAAAATATCATTAATATATTTAGAAAGAAGAGCTTCCTTAATCGAAGAACGACAAAAACTGTCAATGATAGCTTCAAGCTTGTTTGTGGTTGGCGCAGGATTTCCAATAGAAAATACAGTGCCAAGATGTGAGACGATAGATTCAAAAAAGTTTTTGGCAAGAGGTCCGTCAAAATGGCACCAGAGACATTCGCTTCCTGTTTTTGTGCCATAGCTGTGCGGTTCATAGCAATTAATTAAAATAAATTCATCAGCTTTTGCATTAAAACTTTCGTTTTTTGTTTGTACATACATGCTTCCTTTTTTAACATAAACAAGAAGAAAGCTGTCAAAAGAAGCGCGGTGCAGATGATAGCCTGGTGCATAGAAAAAATGACCGCATATAAGCGGATAAAAAAACATGCTTCGTCCCAAGAGACTTGGCGAGTAGACATAATATGTTGATTCAGGTTCAATAAAGGGTTCGTGCGATTTCATAAAAATCTCCTTTTTTTATACTTACAGTTCATGGATAAGCCAATATTGCGGCAAATAGTTTTGCATGGCTCTGAATAATTACATTTTAACTTAGAATGCAGGAAAAAACAACAGAGCAATATTTTAAAACACAACCGCAACGAAAGATAATGTATTTCAAGCAAAACAGTAGTATAGTAAAAGCAAATATTGAAAGTAAATAAAACAATATTGAAAATGATAGAAAGATTCAAGTAAATAAATAATAACAGAAAATAATAGCGAAACAGGAGGCAATTATGCAAAAGGCAAGTGTATGGGCAGAAAAAGTCATGATTCCTACATATGAGATTGGAGAGGCGGAGAAGAATCCGATTTTTCTGGAAAAACGTGTGTATCAGGGAAGCTGCGGAAAGGTATACCCGTATCCGACGATTGAAAAAATAAGTGATGAGAAGAAGGATAAGGAATATACGGCAGTATGGCTAGAAAATGAGTACATTAGGGTTATGGTTCTTCCAGAGCTTGGCGGACGAATCCAGAGGGCATATGATAAAACAAATGATTATGACTTTGTTTACTATAACCAGGTGATCAAGCCGGCACTTGTTGGTTTGACGGGACCGTGGATTTCAGGAGGTATTGAATTTAACTGGCCGCAGCATCATCGTCCGACAACATTTCTTCCAGTTGATTATGAAATTCAGGAAAATGAGGATGGAAGCGTTTCTGTTTTATGTCATGACGTGGATCAGATGTATGGAACAAAGGGACTTATGAGAATTAGCGTATACCCGGGAAAAGCTTATATTGAAATCAAGGGACAGCTGTATAACCGCACATCACTTCCGCAGACATTTCTTTGGTGGGCAAATCCAGCAGTTCCTGTTAATGACAACACACAGTCCATTTTCCCGCCGGATGTTCACGCTGTTATGGATCATGGAAAGAGAGATGTTTCTCGTTTTCCAATTGCGACGGGTGTTTATTATAAGAAGGATTACAGCGAAGGCGTAGATATTTCACGTTACAAGAATATTCCAGTCCCGACTTCTTACATGGCAGAAAAGTCAAAGTATGATTTTGTCGGAGGATATGACTATGGAAAACATGCTGGTATTTTGCATGTGGCAGACCATCATGTTTCACCAGGAAAGAAGCAGTGGACCTGGGGCTGCGGTGATTTTGGAAAGGCATGGGATCGCAACCTGACTGATGAGGATGGCCCATATGTAGAGCTGATGACAGGTATGTTTACAGATAATCAGCCTGACTTTACATGGTTAAAGCCGTTTGAGGAGAAAACATTCACACAGTATTTTATGCCATACAAGGAAGTTGGACAGGTAAAGAACGCGTCAAAGGAAGCTGCTGTTTCACTTTCGGAAGCAATTGATACAGCAACTGGAAAGAAGACTGCAAAGATTATTGTCTATGCAACAGCTGTATATGAAAAAGCAAGAATTATTCTGACAGGAAAGGACGGTGTGCTGTGTGATGAGAGCGCAATGATTTCTCCTGTTGACATTTTTGAAAAGAGTGTAGTACTGCCAGATGATACGCAGGAAGAAGATCTGAAAGTTGAAGTTCTTGCAGATGGCAGAAGCTTAATTGCATACCAGCCAGAGAAGGAAGAAATTCCAAAGCTTCCAGATCCGGCAAAGGCAGCAGATGAGCCATCAAAGATTATGACAAATGAGGAACTGTATTTAACAGGACAGCATATTGAACAGTATCGTCATGCAACATGGAGACCAGATCCTTATTACTTAGAGGGATTAAAGCGTGATCCAGATGATATTCGCATTAACAATGCATATGGTATGCTCTTGATGAGAAGAGGCTTATTTGAGGAGGCAGAACCTTATTTTAGAACAGCGATTAAACGTCTGACCTGGAAGAATCCTAATCCATACAACAGTGAAGCATATTATCTGTTGGGACTTGATTTGTGTTACCTTGGAAGAGAAGATGAGGCTTATGATGCTTTTTATAAGGCAGCATGGAGCAATGAACAGCAGGAAATGTCCTTCTATTATATGGCAGCGCTTGCAGCAAAGAAAGGTCAATTTGAAACTGCACTTGAGCACATTGATCGCTCACTTGTTAAAAATGTGCATAACATTAAGGCGAGAGGATTACGTGCATGGCTTCTTGCAAAGCTTGGAAAAGAAAAGGCTGCAGCTCGTATGATCGAGGACAATTTAGAGCTTGATCCATTTGATTTTGTATCTGGTTTTGAGGCAATAAAGGCAGAGAATGATTCAGAAAAGAAGCAGAAAATGCTTGACGACTTGAATGGACTGATGCGTAATTTCCAGGAAAATTATTTGATGACAGCAAGAGATTTTGCACAGTGGGGTGCATATGAGGATGCCGTTTTAGTTTTAAAGCAGTGCACAAAGAAATACCCGATGCTGTATTATTATGCGGCTTATTATGAAGAAAAAATGGGTGAAGATGAGGCAGCAAAGAAGTCACTTGAGAAGGCAGAAGGATGTGTTTCAGATTATTGCTTCCCGAATAAGCTTGATGATATTGCCGTACTTACATTTGCAATTGAAAATGGCTGCAAAAAGAAGGCACCTTATTACTTGGGCAATCTTTTCTATGATAAATTGCAGTGGAAGAAATCTGTTGAATTGTGGGAAATGTCAGAGAAGGCAGATGACACATTTTCAATTGTTCATAGAAACCTTGCGCTGGCTTATTACAACAAGATGGGTGATTCTAAGGCAGCTAAGCGTGAGCTAGAGAAAGCATTTTCATTAAACCGCAAGGATGCCCGTATTTTCCTTGAATTAGATCAGCTGTACAAAAAGCTTGGATATAGCTTCAAAGAACGTTTAGCAAAATATGATGAAGATCCATCTCTTGCAGAGAGCCGCGATGATTTGTATATTGAATATATTACTCTTATGAATATGTGCGGAGAGTATGAACGTGCTTATCGCTGCATTATGGGGCGCCGTTTCCATCCGTGGGAGGGCGGCGAAGGAAAGATTACAACGCAGTATACTATTTCCTTACTCGAGATGGCAAAACAGTGCTTGGCATCAGAAAAATATGAACAGGCAGAGAAGTTGCTTAAAAAAGCACTTGTATATCCAGAAAATCTTGGAGAAGGCAAGCTAGAGGGAACAAAGGATAATCATCTGTTTTATCATCTTGGACTTGCGCTTGAAGCACAGGGAAAGCATGATGAGGCAAAAACATGCTTTGAGACTGCTACGATTGGAACAGATGAACCGGCAGGTGCTATGTACTACAACGATCAGCCAGCCGATATGATTCTCTATCAGGGACTTGCATTTGAGAAATTAGGCAAAACAAGAGAGGCAAAATCACGTTTTTATCGCCTGATTGATTATGGTGAGCAGCATTTAAATGATGAGGGCAAGATTGAATATTTTGCTGTATCACTTCCTGATTTTTTGATTTTTGATGAGGATTATACAAAGAAAAATCGTGCACACTGCTGTTATCTGATGGCACTTGGAAATATTGGCTTACAGAACCGCGAAAAGGCAGCAGAGTTTTTAAAGGAGGCGCTTGAAATAGAGCCGTCTCATATGATGGCAACATTATATCAGAAACAATAAATGTTAAACAAAAAGCGAGGAAAATCATGAGACTAGTAGATTTAACAACAAAACCCTGGCAGCTTATGCTGCCGGGAGAGAATGAAGCTTCTCTAAATAAAATGGTATATCTGCCAGGAACACTTGATGAGTTTGGAGTCGGTCATGAAGACCGGCTCGATAACTCATGTCATCCGGATGAGACAACTGCGCAGAGTTTTGATGATGATGTAATAGCAACACGATTTACAAGAAAGCATACGTATGAAGGTCCGGCATATTTTGAGCAGGAAATTACGATTGCGCCAGCAGAAAAATGCCGCACTTTCTTTGAGATTGAGCGTGCCAGATGTGTGCGTGTTTATTTAGACGGTGAGGAAATTTCATCATACGAGGAACAGACAATAAGCACACCGCATGTATTTGAACTTACTGGTCATGAAGGCATTCATAGACTTCGCGTTGAGTCAGATAATAGTTATCCGGGTCTGCCGCACGATGCGATTGTCTATTCATCGGCAGCAACAGATGAGACACAGACAAATTGGAACGGACTTCTTGGTTATATTCGTCTTCGTGAGGAAAGTAAGTCATTTTTATCGCAGGTGCGCGTATATCCTAAGGATGGAGGAAAGCTTTGCGCAGAGATAGATCTTGATACATATGATGAACCATTTGAAGGCGTGCTTATTTTAAAAAGCAGTGCACTTGCGCAGGACTATGAGCAAAAAATTAGAGTAACGACTTCAAATTCCAGAAAAACAATTGTGGCAGAGGATTTACTTATTTCATCATCAGCAGCAAACTGGGATGAATATGATGGAAAGTTATATGAACTAACAGCTGCACTATATAAAAATGATTTACAGTCATCTGAAAGTGAAAAAGCAGATGAAAAGACAGTTAGCTTCGGCATTCGTACATTTGGTGATGACGGATATGGTCATCTGTCATTAAACGGTAGAAGAATTTTCCTTAGGAGTGAGGCAAACTGTGCAGAGTTTCCAGAGACGGGCTATATTCCAATGGAAAAGGAAGCGTGGAAGAATATTTTACAGACATATAAGGATTATGGCATCAATATGGTGCGTTTTCATTCTCATTGTCCGCCGGAGGCAGCATTTTTTGCAGCTGATGAGATGGGCATTCTGATGCAGCCAGAGCTTTCACACTGGGATCCAAAGCATGCATTTGAATTTGATGAAAGTTTCTCATATTATCAAAAGGAACTGCGCCAAATTATCAAAGCACTTGCCAATCATCCATCCTTTGTCATGCTTACATTTGGAAATGAGCTTCATTGCGGAGCGCTTGGCACAAGCAGAATGCACAAGATGCTGCAGGATGCAAAAAAACAGGATCCGACAAGACTTTATGCTAATGCGTCAAATGCACATTATGGAAATGAAGGATGCGATGAGGAAAGTGATTTCTATGCATCACAAAGTTTCTATAATTACAGAATAAGAGGAACGCTTGCAGGAAATCCAGAGACACCGGAGGAAGCAGCTAAAGTTGATGCTTACGAAAAGGCAAATGGAAAGCTGGCAAAGGTTAACATTAAGGGCTATATCAATAATCAGTATCCAAATGCGAAGACAAATTTTGATGAAACCTTAAGAAAGATTCGAGAGCAGTATAAAAAGCCAGTGTTTAGCTTTGAAGTTGGTCAGTTTGAAGTTCTACCTGATTTTGATGAGCTTGCACATTTTAAGGGGATTTCTGATCCAGCAAATTATAGACGTATTCAGCGTATGGTTCGCGAAAAGGGATTAGAGCCTGTTTGGAAGAAGTACGTTGAGGCAACTGGAGAACTCTCAAGGCTTTGTTACCGAGAGGAGATCGAAGCTGCGATGCGTACAAAAGATCTGTCTGGTATTTCACTTCTTGGACTGCAGGATTTTCCGGGACAGGGAACTGCTCTTGTGGGAATGCTTGATTCACATTTAGAGCCAAAGCCATTTGATTTTGCAAAACCAGAAAATTTTAGAGCTTTCTTTAAAGAACAGCTTGTATTAGTTGGTATTGAAAAGTATACTTATGAAGAAGGTGAGACATTTTGTGCAGATGTGCAGGTAGCCAATTATGGAAAGATAGACTGTGCTGGAGATCTGGAGTGGACATTGTGGGCATATATGCCTAATGAAGAATTAAATAATGTGAGAAAGGTCGCTTTAAAGAGTGGTCATATGAGCGCTGTTTCATGCCCAAAGGGAACACTTAGCAAAGCAGGAACATTAAAGATTGAACTGAATAATAAAATTACAGCACCAGTTCGCTGTGATCTTACTGTTAAGATTGCAGATGCAGTTAATTCATATCCGATTTGGATTTATAAGAATGAAATGCCCAAATGCCCAGAAAGCGTTTATGAGACAACTAAGTTGGATTTGCAGGCAAAGAAGGTGCTTGATAACGGCGGTATAGTGTATTATTCGCCAAAGTCAGAGGAAAGCTCCTTCCATAATTCAATTCGTGCTCAATTCTCAACAGATTTCTGGTCTGTTGGAACGTTTGGAAGACAGGAAGGTGCGATGGGACAATTGATTCAAAAAGATCATCCATTGTTTAAGGAGTTTCCAACAGAGAGCCATACAAATTGGCAGTGGTGGCCGATGGCAAATCAAAGAGCTGTCATACTGCCAGATGCAGTAAAACAGCCATTTGATGCTATTATTACAGAAATGGACAGCTATGCATTTTTAAGACCAATGGCGCAGCTGTTTGAGTGCCGCGTCGGAAATGGAAAACTTCTCTATTCCACACTAGGACTTCAGGATTTGCAGCAGTATCCAGAAGGAAAAGCGCTTCTTAGATCAATTTACAAGTATCTGGATTCCGAGGCATTTGCACCAAAGCAGAGCATAGAGTGGGAGACGTTAGTAAGTATCTGACATTAAACCAGTTGAATTTCGAAAGGAGTGCATATGAGACGAATATTAGTTAAGTCATTAAATGAAGCTTTTGATTTTGTGATGGATCATTATTATCCGGCAGGATGTGAGGAGGACGCAAAAAGAAAAGATACATATGCAGTCATTTCGATTCAGGATACTCACACAGGTGGTTTTGGTGTTACCTTTGCAGAAAATAAATTTTGTAAAGGCGTTCTTACTTTATATTTTGATGATGTGGTGAAGGAAACAGAAGGGGCTGTATTGTTTGATGAAAATATGGCAGATTCTGTTATCGCATTTATTCGCAGTCATATGGATGTAGATACTCTGTTAATTCACTGTTATGCCGGACAGTCAAGATCGCGTGCAATAGGAGCATTTGCAAAAAAAATGATGGGCAAGAGCAATCAAACATATTTTTCGGCAGATAAGCTCTGGGCAGGCACACCAAATGAGCATGTTTATAATATGTTAGAAGATGCCTGGTTTAGAGATATGCTTGGATGAATCCTACAGATAATACTAGAATTTTCCATTTATATATGGTATTATAGGGACAGTTGCAAAAAAATGACATTATATGGAGGGCAAAACAGTGAGTGATTATACATTAAATACAAAATGTGTGCAGGCAGGCTATACGCCGGGAAATGGAGAACCGCGTCAGATTCCGATTATTCAGTCTACGACATTTAAGTATGATACGAGTGAGGACATGGGCAAGTTATTTGATTTGGAAGCATCCGGTTATTTTTACAGCCGTCTGCAGAATCCGACAAATGACTATGTTGCAGCAAAGATTGCAGAACTTGAAGGCGGTACAGCAGCGATGCTGACTTCATCAGGACAGGCAGCAAACTTTTTTGCTCTGTTTAATATTTGTGAGTGCGGCAGTCATATCGTAGCTTCTTCATCTATTTATGGCGGAACATATAACTTGATTGCTGTAACACTGGCAAAGATGGGTATTCGTGCTACTTTTGTTTCCCCTGACTGCACAGAGGAAGAATTAAATGCAGCATTTACAGAAGATACCAGAGCTGTATTTGGTGAGACTATCGCAAATCCGGCACTGACAGTTCTTGATATTGAAAAGTTTGCAAAGGCCGCTCATGCACATGGCGTTCCGTTAATTGTGGATAACACATTCCCGACTCCGGTAAACTGTCGTCCAATCGAGTGGGGTGCAGACATCGTAACACATTCCACAACAAAATATATGGATGGACATGGTGCAGCACTTGGCGGTGCAATTGTAGATGGCGGTCATTTTGACTGGATGGCTCATGCAGAGAAATTCCCAGGCCTGTGTACACCTGATGAATCTTATCATGGAGTTACATATGCAGAGAAATTTGGCATGGGTGGTGCTTTTATCACAAAGTGTACATCTCAGCTGATGCGTGACCTTGGATGTATCCAGTCTCCACAGAATGCGTTTATCTTAAATCTTGGTCTGGAGTCACTTCATGTAAGAATGCCGCGTCACGTTGAAAATGGACAGGCCGTAGCAGAGTTTTTACAGGCACAGCCGCAGGTTGCTTATGTAAATTATCCTGGACTGCCTACAGACAAGTACTATGAGCGCGCAAAGAAGTATCTTCCAAACGGAGGATGCGGTGTTGTTTCATTTGAGTTAAAGGGTGGCCGTGCAGCAGCAGAGACATTTATGAAGCACTTAAAGCTTGCAGCAATCGAGACACACGTTGCAGATGCGCGTACCTGCTGCTTAAACCCAGCAACATCCACACATCGCCAGATGAATGACGAGCAGTTAGCAGCAGCTGGTGTTCCGGCAGGACTGGTTCGTATTTCTTGTGGACTTGAAGATAAGAAAGATCTGATTGCAGATCTGGCACAGGCATTGGCAGCAATTGAATAAGCAATAAAAATAGTGGGGCAGCGCAATTTTTTATAACAAGATGGCAAGGCATAACAATGATTTTTTCTCAAAGGTATGATAATGTAACACTATCATAAAGAAAGATAACTGGAGGGAAAAATCATGTTAAGAAAATGTACTGCAGTCAATGAAGGATGGAAGTTTGGTCTGGATCCTGAAAATATCGGGATTAAACAGGGCTGGCAGATAACTGGTCTTGAACAGAATCAAAATAAAACAGTAAAAAATGTTATGCTTCCGCATACATTTAATGTAGACAGCGAGAGTGAAGAATATCGAGGTGTTTACTGGTATGAGTATACATTTACGGTTCCTGATGAGTGGATGAATAAGCAAGTTTGGTTTGATTTCCATGGCATTTATCGTGACGCACAGTTTTGGGTAAATGGAAAATCTGTTGGATCACACAATGGTGCAGGATTTACCAGTTTTAAGCTCGATGTCACAGATTTTATAAAAAGTGGTACAAATAAGCTGATCGTCCGTGGAACAAATGAGTATTCTCCTCAGGCATTGCCGTGGGATCGTCAATTTGACTGGGCAGATGACGGTGGAATTTTCAGACCAGTATACTTAAATGTATGTGAAAAAAATGGAATTAGAGCTGTTCATATCCATCAGAATGTTATGATTGAGCAGACAGAAAATTTTTGTGTTCATCAGGCACCAGTCATGATAGAGGCAGAAGTGTCCATGTGGGGAAATACGAATAAGACAAGTGAACTTTGTGATTCAAATAAAGGAACAGCAGATTCATTTATATGGAAATATGAGCTGTATGAGGGAGCATCCGAAAATAAAGGAAACGTAGTTTATATAGGAGAAGCACCATTTGATTCAAAGTTTTCCTTTGTATTCAATGAAGCAAAGCTTTGGCATTTTGATCATCCGCATCTATATACACTTTGTATTCATCAGATACGTGTCGCAGATGGACAAGAAATGGACTGTGTGGAAAGTACAGTAGGATTTCGAAGCCTAATCGCTCACGACGGTCAGTTTGTATTAAATGGAGAAAATGTACAGCTAGTCGGTACAGAGTGGATGCCAGGTTCTGATCCGCGTATCGGAAATGCAGAAACAAAGGAAGATATTGCGCGCTGGCTGACAATCTTAAAAGGATGCAACTGCATTTTTACCAGAGTACATTGGCAGCAGGACGACGCTTTATTTGACTGGTGTGATCGAAATGGCATGCTTGTTCAGGAAGAAGTTCCTCTGTGGGGACAGCCAAAAGAGCCAGTTACACATGAAGAAGTTCTTGTAAAAGCGCAGATTGATGAAATGTTGGAGGCGCATTTTAATCATCCATCTATAATTGCATGGGGTGTTGGAAATGAGCTAGACGGACAGAGCGCGATAACGGCACAATATGTAAAGAATATGAAGTCATATATATTGGAGCAGGATCACAATCGCCTGATGTCCTATGTTTCCAATACCATTTGGAATACGCCGCAAGATGCCACTGCGCTCGGTGATATTATCATGGCAAATGATTACATTGGCACATGGCATGGAAACAAAGATACAAGGGCAGAAATTAAACGCTTCTGGGATGCACATAGAGAAATGCCGATGGTAATTTCAGAGTTTGGTCTTTGCGAGCCAGCCTTCGCAGGCGGTGATCCGAGACGTGAGCAGATTTTCATGGAGAAAATGAAGATTTATCGTGAGTTTGGTATAAGTGGAATCATATGGTTTTGCTTAAATGATTACCGTACTCAGATGGGCGAAGAAGGTGAGGGACGTCTTCGCCGCAGAGTTCACGGTTCTGCAGATCTATATGGAAATCCAAAGCCATCCTATGAGACTGTAAAGCGTGAATGTGCACCACTATATATTTCATCGATCAACGCGGTAAATACAGATGAGAAAACATCAGGCGTGGAAATTGTGATTGCAAACAAAAATGCACTTCCATGCTATGAGGCCAAAGGATATCATCTGGCAGGCTTTGATGGGACAGGCTGCTTAATAAGCTATACCGCACTGACCCCACTTAAGCCGGGTGAAACGCAGAAAATCTTTCTTGCCGATGCGCAGTCACAATTGGCACGTATCGCAATTCAAAGACCAAATGGAGCTGAGAGTATTTCATATTTCATTTGATTTATGTGCGCCTAATTAGTTTGCTGGGAATCCAGCCTGTTTTAATGCATCAAGCACAGCTTTTTTGATTCCATTTGAGCTGTAGGTTGCACCGGAAACTGCATCAACATTGGTATTTTGTGCTTCAAGAATTTCAGAAACAACCTTGTCTTTGCATTTATCGAAGTACCATAGGTCGCTCTCGGCACTGCTGCAGGAGATATCAGTGATTTTGCCATCCTTGATTGTGACTGTTGCCTTTACAGCGCCATCATAGCCGTAGGCTTTTCCCTCATAAACGCCATCGGTGAGAGTCGTATCATCAAAAGATTGAGAAACCTCTGTGGAAACAATCTCAGATTCGATAGTTGTATTTTTAGTCATTTCTGCATTCAAATTGCCATCAGCTATAGTATCTTTTGGGCTTGAAACGGCGCAGATAATAACCATAACAGCAAGAAATAACCCAAAGCAAATGGATGTAAATTCACGGCGGTGTTCCGGCTTTTTCTTTAGGAAATACCATTTGCGTATTCTGCAGATTGCATATCCAAGGAAAATTGCCGTGTAAACAATTACAGAAAAGTAGTAGCCATCCTTGCCATCTTTGGCAAGCGGAATAAATAACAGCATAATGTGGAGGTAGAGCAGCGCGTAAAACAGGTAAGCAAAGCGCTGGATCTGCTTCCACTTTTTTGCTTTCATGCGCTTACGAATCTTTGGAAAAGAAAGGATAGTAAGCGGAATCATAATGATAAGAAGAATAATAGTAATTATGCAGGCAGCAAATTGATTGGCAGGAAGTGCGGATGCATCAGTAAAGAAACGCACGAAATAAGTTCTTCCATAGCCAATGTTGTGACCAAGCGTCAGCATTGCGGCAAAGATGGAAAGCTCACCGCGCACCGGCATTAAGCGCTTAATCAGCCAAGAACCGTTAGAGAAGGCACCTGTCCACATGACAATACACCAGAGTGCGCATGAAAGGGCACCGCGGCGAAATAGATCAAGAAGAAAAGTGACAGCCTCTGGCAAATTCCGTGAAAAAGGAAATAGCGATACGAAAAGTGTAAGCACAAGTGCACCGATGTACCACGGATACGGATGACGTTTGATCGTGGATTTTGCAGTCAGTGCAAAGATTGATGCGATTATCAGTGAAAAAATAAATAACATAGATATTTGATTACCTCCGTGTATACGATTTATATTATAAGGAATAAATGTAGTGTAACATAAGGAAAAATACATCACAAGCAAACAGGAAACACAAAAAAGACGAAAAAAAGACATAAAGTTAGCATAAACTAACAAGAAATAGACAAAAATAAAGAATGGCAGTTCATATAAGAGGAAAAGTATAATTGAAAATTGTTAGAAATAACTAACTCGGACTCACAATAAAACATATGGAAAACGTCAAATTGCTGTTTTTATATAAATAACCTTTTTTTCTCAATAAGGGTGTTGATTTTTATGATCATGTTAGAATATACTAACTGCCATCGGCAATATAAAGTTAAAGGAGATATCATTTATGAGAACAAAAATGGCATTAGCTGTGTTGGCGGCAAGTACAATAGCAGCAGGAAATATGAGTGCTTTTGGAGGAGTTTTAAAGAGTGAGAGCACACCGGCAACAAGCGAGGCACAGACAGAGGAAGCTTCTGGTGCAGAGGATGAGGCACAGACAGTAAGCATTGAGGCAAGTGAATATTACTTTGGTAAGATTAATGTTCCATATGCAGATTTTTATTATGGAGAGATCAATCATGTACAGCCAGAGGCACTTGAGGATGCAGCTGCAGGTCAGTATGATGCAGAGGATAAGGTAACGGCTGCAGGTCTTCGTGAGGAAGGCATTTATGATTCTGTTACTTCTGCGACAAGCCAGAAATCTCAGCGTTTTGAAAAAAGCTATTTTGAGCAGAATGGCGATGGAACCGATATTTTAGGACCATCCAGTGTAAATGTGGCAATTCCAAAGACATTGTATGATGATGTAAAGGCAGCAATCGAAGCTGGTACTGAGTGCAGCAATCCACTTGTTGAGTTCGTATCATCACTTGAAGAAGTATCAGAAGAAGTTCCGGCTGAGTATAAGGTAATCAATTCTGATGGTACCTTAAGCCAGACAATTGGAACAACTAAAGAGGCAGAAAATGTAACAGTTTCCTTTGCAACAGTTTCGACATGGGGAAATTATCAAATCGACTTTGACGGTCTTGAGATTGAATCTGCTGATATTCAGGGTGCACTTCTTGAAACATCTGATGGAGAAATTTATGGACTTGAGCATTTGGACAATTTATGGCTGCGTGCAAATGAGATTGCATTTGCGGCAGAAGAGATGACTGAGCCACATGGAAATACACCGTCATGGCAGCGTTTTGCTGATATTCAGGGAAAGACAATCACAAAGGTAACTTACATGTTGGCAGACCAGGATGATATCTCTATTGAGACTGATCTGTACTGCAAGGAGCTTCTTGGAGAAGAATATTCCATTACAACAGATGAGAGTGTTATTTACCAGAAGGATGGCACTGCAATCAACATCACATATACAACACCAGATGACAGTGATTATAGTGTAGAGGCTGTCGCAGCAGGACGTACTGCCGTAGAAGATGGACTTTACAGCGTAGAGGACAACGTAATTACTCTGAGCGGTGATTTAAAGCCGGGCAGCTATACAGTTACCTTCTCAGATGACAAGTATGCAAGCAAGAAGTCAAGCACACTTGTTGAATCTGGCTTAGAAGAAGGCAGTGTTTCTATTGAAAATAATGCTGTTGTAATCGCAGATAATGAGCAGGGACTGACTGGTGCTGACTATGCGGCACAGGTAACAAGTGTTATTGTAAATGGCGAGCCAGTAAAGGCCAAGGGCATTGCAGGTATCTTATTCAATGAGGATGGAAGCATAAATCTGGATGCTGAAATTGAAGGTCAGGATGGAAACGTTAAGGTATTTGACGGAAGCGATTCCTATGAGATCGAGTTAGAAGCAACTGGATATCCAGCAGTAAAGGGAACTGTAACAGCACAGTAATAAAACAATTTGAAATAGTAGATAGTAAGCAAAAGGCTGGCTGCCATATGACTAGTAGCCAGCCTTTTTGCAGAATATAGAACAGCAACAAATGAGAGAAAGGAAGATTTTCATGAATCGAAAGAAAAGCTTTGCCAGCCTTTTGAAAATAACTTGTGTTATGGTCTGTTCATGCATTGGCACACAGTTTGTTTGGGCTGATAAGACTGACAGCGAGAGCATAACAGATACTGCAATGGGAACAGACTGCAGCGTCCGTGTTTATGGTTCGGATAGAACTGCAAAAGATATTATGGACATGCTTTCTGATATTGAAAACAAATATTTATCATGGCGCATTGAAGGCAGCGATATTGCCAATATCAATGAAAATGCATCAGAGAACAAGCCTGTTATGCCATCAAAGTGGACATATGGCTATCTGGAAAATGTGCTTGATCTTGCAAGAGAAAGCAGCGGTGCATTTGATCCGACATTAGGCCGTGTGTCGCAGCTTTGGAATCTGGAAAGTGACAATCCATATATTCCATCAAAAAGCGAGCTGACAGAGCTTCTTTTAGAGACTGGCTGGGAAAAAATAAGTCTGGGTGACGGTGAAGTGTTTTTAAAAGATGGTGTGCAGATTGATCTTGGAGCAGTCGGAAAAGGAATCGGATGTGATGAAGCACGAAAAATGTTAGAAGAGACAGGTGCTGACGCAGCGGTGGTATCTGTTGGCGGAAGTATTTTGACGTATGGAAAAAAGCCAGATGGAAAACCGTGGAAGATCGGCATTGCAAATCCACGCAATGAAGATGGCGAATCATATCTCGGTTCACTAACGATTGATGGAACATGCAGTATATCTACATCTGGAGATTACGAAAAATATGTGATTGAAGATGGTGTTCGCTATCATCATATTTTAGATACGAAGACAGGATATCCGGCAGAGAGCGGACTAATCTCCGTCACAATTGTCTGTGATGACGGATGGCTAAGCGATGGCCTGTCTACTGCATGCTTTGTGCTTGGTTATGAAGACAGCCTGTCGCTGCTAGAGACTTATCAGGCAGAGGCTGTGTTTGTAACTGAGGATAAAGAGGTGATTGTAACAGATGGATTAAAAGATATGTTTACATTGACAGATTCCTCGTATGAACAGGTGGAAGAATGAGCGAAAAGAAACGAGCAATTATAATCGCTTCAATACTAAGTTTGATATTTATATTGTCTGCGGTCTGGACTGCGCACCAATTTCTGGCAAAAAAAGAATCGGCAAGCGCAGCAATTTATCAGAATGGAACATTAATTAAAATTATTTCGAATGATCACGAAGAGACATTTCGCATTGAAGATGGCGAAAACTGGAATGAGATTACTGTAGACAAAGACGGGATTCATGTGAGCGGTGCGAGCTGCCCGGATAAGATTTGTATGCATACCGTGTGGAAAGGAAAAGGTTCTCTTCCGATTGTGTGTCTGCCAAATCATCTTGTGATCACGGCGGCACCAGAAGAAACGGATGATGAATTTGATGTGCTGACATACTAGAGGCAATAGAGTCACCATGCGGTACGTAACTTGTATATATATGGCAGCTGTCTGATTTTTTGAGAAAGAAAGAATAAACAAAAATGGAAACAAAGAAAAAAGATAAAAGGAATACAGCAGAGAAAGCAAATAAAATGGATATCAAAAAGATGACAGCGCTTGCAATGTTTTCAGTGATTGCGCTTACAATCTTTACGGCAGAATCCATGATCGGTCCGATTGTACCGATTCCAGGAATTAAGCTTGGACTAGCCAATATCGTAACACTTCTTGTACTGGTTTTATATGGACCAAAGGAAGCACTCTTTGTGCTGATCGTGCGAATCCTTCTTGGAAGTATGTTTGGCGGACAGATGATTTCATTTTTTTATAGTTTGTCTGGCGGTGTTTTGTGTTGGCTTGTCATGAGCCTTATTAGTGCGCTCCTTAAGAAAAAATTTCTAGTGCTGATAAGTATGTGCGGAGCTGCCGCCCATAATATCGGACAAATTTTGGCAGCAATTGTGATTACACAGTCTATAAGCGTAGTGGCATATTTGCCTGTTTTAATGCTCAGCGCAATGATTACAGGCTGCTTTACAGGATTGGCAGCCCATGTGTGCTCAAAGAGACTGCAAAAAATTTTAAAAATCTATTTTGAATAAGAAAAAAACTGATTTGTCAGGAAAGTTGGCAGGTCAGTTTTTTTTATTTTACCTAAAATTTACATAAATGCGTCGCAGACTTGACCGAGTGCTGTTACACTGCTTTGCGATAGGCAGAATATCAAATAAAAATGTAGCAAGGCACAGAAGGGAAAAGGCGCAAAGATGCAAAAAGAAATTTTTATGAACAGAGAGCTTTCATGGCTTAAATTTAACGAGCGTGTACTGGAGGAGGCAGAGAATATAAAGGTGCCGCTATGCGAGCGTCTTTCATTCGCGGCAATTTATCAGAGTAACTTGGATGAATTTTTCATGGTTCGTGTAGGATCACTGATTGATCAGGAACTGCTAGGAAAAGGAGAGCGTGAAAATAAGACACAGATGACGGCGCAGGAGCAGATCCGTGCAATTTTGCCGCGTGTTCAGGAATTAAATGCGAGAAAGGATATCGTGTACACACAGATTATGCACAGCCTGGAAAAGCAGGGAGTGCGTCTGGTAGATTTTCATAAGATCACTCAACAGGAAAGTACACGACTCAGAGCATATTTTCAGGCAGAAATAGAGCCGCTATTATCTCCATCCATGATTGGAAAACGACAGACCTTTCCATTTTTAAGAAATCGCGAGCTTTATGCGGTGGCAGCGCTTGAGAATAAGAGCGGGAAAAAGCGTCTTGGCATTATTCCGTGTGTTAATACGGGATCAGGGAAAATTTTTCCAAGACTAATTAACGTCAAGGGAAGCGATATGTATATGCTCTCAGAGGATCTTATTCTTCATTATATGCCAAGGATTTTTAAAGGTTATCAGGTAAAGGAAAAGGCTATTATACGAATTACAAGAAATGCAGATATTGATGCAGATGCATTATATGATGAGGATCTTGATTACCGCGATTTTATGGAGAAGCTGATTAAGAAAAGAAAGAAGCTGGCGCCGCTTCGTCTTGAAATTGAAGGTGATTTAAGCGGTGAAACAGTAAAGACGCTTTGTGGTCATCTTGATTTAAATTCCTGCTATGTGTATTATGCAAAGTCACCGCTTGATCTGTCCTTTGCCTATGAAATTCAGGATCTGCTTCGAAAAAATACACAGTTATTTTTTGAAAAGCGCGTACCGCAGAAGTCTCCTATGTTTAGTCAGGGTCAGCCAATCCTTGATCAAATCAGAAAAGAGGATAAATTACTGTCTTATCCATATGAAAGCATTAAGCCATTTTTGCAGATGCTTCATGAGGCGGCAAATGATCCAGATGTGATTTCAATTAAGATGACTCTTTATCGTATGGCAAGGCAGAGTAAGGTGGTAGAATATCTGATAGAGGCTGCAGAAAATGGCAAGGAAGTATTTGTACTTGTTGAATTAAAAGCGCGTTTTGACGAGGAAAATAATATTGAGTGGTCGCGTCTTCTCGAAGATGCAGGCTGCCGCGTTATTTATGGATTAGACGGCTATAAGGTGCATTCAAAGCTTTGCCTGATTACAAAGAGAAGCGAAGACAGAATTGAATATTATACGCAGGTAGGAACTGGAAATTATAATGAGAAGACCTCACGTTTGTATACTGATTTGTCATTTATGACATCAAATGTGCAGATTGGAATGGAAGCAGCAAGGATTTTCCAGGCGCTTGCAATGGGACAGACACCAGATGAACTGAAGCATTTGCTTGCAGCACCGAATTGTCTGCAAAATCGCGTAATAGAGATGATTGATGGCCAGATTGAGCTTGCAAAGAGCGGACAGCCTTCTTATATTGGTCTTAAGATGAATTCTCTGACAGATAAGAAGATTATGGATAAGCTGGTAGAAGCATCACAGGCAGGAGTGAAGATTGATATGGTCATTCGCGGAATATGCTGTCTGATTCCGGGAGTAAAGGGATATACAGAAAATATTAGTGTCAGAAGCATTGTAGGTCGTTTCCTTGAGCATTCAAGAATTTATATTTTTGGTGTAAAAGAAAATGCACGTGTATATATAGCATCAGCAGATTTCATGACAAGAAACACGCTTCGCCGTGTAGAGGTAGCAGCTCCAATTGAAAATGAAAAACTAAAAAAGCTTCTACTTGATATGTTTGATGTGATGCTTCGTGATAATCAGAAGGCAAGAGTCGAATTGCCAGATACAACATATGCGATGGCTTCTGCGCTAGAGCTTCAAAATGATCCACCGATTAATGCACAGGAATATTTTTACGAAAAGGCATATGAGGCTGCAGAGAAAAACAACATCAGAGTATAATAGAATAATCCATTGATTTTACAAGACCGCTGAGGTATACTTCTCTTATATCGCAGCGGTTTGTTTTTTTGTTGTAAACCTATTTTGGAAAGCGGGTGAAACAATGGGAAATATTATGGACTATTTGAAATGGCGGGGTGATCTGACATTTTCACAGGATGCCTTCAACGAGGTAGATAACTTGCTTTTGTCATTTGTGGCATATGTGAATCTTGAGGGATTGTCTGTTGGTGCTGGTGAAGAGCGAGTGGCACTTGAGGAGCTTTCAAGACGCTTTTTTGTGCTTCATAGCGAAGAAGAACTTGCAGCAGACAAGTCGTTTACGAGACTGGCGCCATATATAGTAAAAATGATGGCACAGTCGAACCGCTACCGCACATCGCTCATTTCAAATTATGTCAATATGGTTAATCCACAGCTGGAGCTTCAATTTTCTGCCGTACAGCTTGATCTTATGGATGGCTCAAAAAATTTTTGCTTCAGGGGAACGGATGACAATATTGTGGCATGGAAAGAGGACTTTAATCTAGGCCTTGGCGAAGTGCCAGCCCAAAAGTTAGCATCAGAATATTTGAACAGATTTGGTGTTGGTACATCCCCTATTCGCGTAAGCGGTCATTCAAAAGGCGGCAATTTGGCAGTATATGCAGCTGCAGCCTGTAAAATAGAGGTGCAGGAACGCATTACAGATGTATATAGTAATGATGGTCCTGGATTTGTGCATGAGTTTGTGACGAGTGATTCATATAAGAAAATTCAAAATCGAATCCATCGCTATATTCCAGATTCATCCATCATAGGAATGCTTCTTGAAAATCCTGTAGAACCGCAAGTCATAAAAAGTACAGCTAAGGGAATCCTTCAGCACGATGCGATGAGCTGGCAAATAGAAGGTCCGCATTTTGTATCAGCAAGCTTAAGTGAATCAGCGATTTCACTCCATGAGACGCTTCGTAACTGGCTTGAAAATATTGATGAGAATGCAAGGACACAGTTTGTCGATGATTTATTTTCAATACTGGAATCGACTGGTGTTGATACATTGACGCAGGTGCAGGAAGGTGGATTAAAAAATGCGGCTGCAATGCTTCGTGAGCTTCACCAGATTGTACCGGGAACATGGTCAGAGCTGGAAAATCTGCTGAAGGCAGTTTTGCCATTTTCAGGTTTTCTGATTATGGGAAGACAAAAGACAGTGGACAGACAAAATATACCGCGCGCAGTGACAAGCCATAGAGCTGCACACATAAGCAATAAAAATCATAATGAAAACAATGTGAAACAGGAGGAAAAAAGAAAATGAGTCAGAAAAAACAGGCTGCTTCATCAGCTAGGGCAGGGGGAATCACAGATGGTGTGATATGGGAGCAGCTGCTTGTCTTTTTCTTTCCGATTTTGTTCGGAGCATTTTTTCAACAGCTGTATAATACAGTTGACGCAGTTGTGGTGGGTCGTTTTACGGGCTCGCTTGAGCTGGCAGCCGTAGGCGGTTCAACTGGAACGATTATTAATCTTTTATTTGGTTTCTTTATTGGACTTTCTTCTGGTGCGACTGTTATAATTGCGCAGTTTTACGGAGCAGGCGATAAGGAAATGGTAAGCCGAAGCGTACATACAGCGATTGCGCTTTCCATTGCAGGCGGCGCGATTTTAAGTGCAATTGGATTTATTTTTGCAAGGACAGCACTTGAGTGGATGCAGACACCAGATACAGTGATTGATCTTGCGGAAACATATATCAAGATTTATTTTATCGGTATGATCCCGAATCTGTATTACAATATATGTGCAGCAATCCTGCGAGCTGTCGGAGATTCAAAGCGGCCACTCTACATTTTGATTTTCTCTTGTCTTGTAAATATTGTGCTTGACCTTGTATTTGTTGTAGTGCTTCGCATGTCTGTTCAGGGAGTAGGAATTGCAACGATTCTTTCCCAATTTATCAGTGCAGTACTAATCACATTCTGTCTGATGAGAACAAATGAGTGCTATCGCCTGAAGTGGAGTAAGGTTCGCTTCCATAAGATGCTGCTCATTCGTATCATTCAGATCGGTGTACCAGCAGGTTTACAGTCAGTTATGTATAACATAGCTAATATCATTATTCAGTCCAATGTAAATCTGCTTGGAAGTAATACAATGGCGGCATACACAGCATATTCTAAGATCGATGCAGTATTCTGGATGATCATGAATGCATTTGGTGTGTCAGTATCCACATTTGCCGGTCAAAACTTCGGTGCAGGAAAGTTAGACCGTGTTCGTAAGAGTATGAAGATTTGCTTAGGCATGGCACTTGGCGCAAGCATCGGATTAAGTGTAATTCTTCATTTCTTTGGACGATATGTCTATATGCTATTCACAACAGATGCACAGGTTATCGAGATTGGAATGCAGATTTTATATTTCTTAACACCAATTTACTTCACATATGTCACAATTGAGGTAGTTTCAGGAACAGTGCGTTCCATGGGCTTTGTGTTCACACCAATGCTTATGACATGCGGCGGTGTATGTGTGCTTCGTCTTTTATGGCTGTTTATTGCAGTTCCGCGGAATCGAACAATCACAAATATTTTATTTAGCTATCCATTGTCATGGGTAGTGACATCAATCTTATTTATTATTTATTATATTTACCTGAATAAAACAGGAAAAATCGAGGCAGCACGAGAACACAGTATTGTTTAAATGTTTGTCAAACAAAAAATGAATTTAGGGCAGGCTGATTTATTTTACAGCCTGCCCTAAATTCATTTTTTAATTACAGTTCGCGCAACGCCCTTCTTAAACAAAATTTAAAGATTTTCCCTGTTTATTCTTAAACTAAAAGATTGTATACTATGGACAGAAAAGAGAAAGGGCACTGAAAAAATGAGTATGAATAATAACGTTAATATAGAGAAAAAAGAAACAGCAGCCTCTGCTGAAAAAATCGACAAGATCGTAATATGCGATGACGATAAGGATATTGTCAGGGCACTTCAGATTTACTTGTCGAACAGAAACTATGAGCTTCTATGTGCATATACGGGAAGAGAGGCACTTGATTTTGTAAAAAAAGGTGATGTATCGCTTGTTCTTCTTGATATCATGATGCCAGAGATGGATGGAATCACGGCGCTTCGCGCGATACGCGAAAAGAGTAATGTTCCAGTTATCTTAATAACTGCAAAAAGCGAAGACGCTGATAAGGTGCTAGGCCTTGATGTAGGTGCAGATGATTATATTACAAAACCATTTAATCCAATCGAGGTGTTAGCGAGAGTGCGTTCTCAGCTTCGCAGATATAATAAGTTGGGAGGCAGCGAAGACAGCAACAAAAAAGAAGTGCTTAGCTGTGGAGGTGTAACGCTTGATGATCGCACAAAGCAGGTCACAATGGACGGCGAAGAAGTATCACTCACGCCAACTGAATACGAGATCTTAAAATTTTTAATGTCTCATCCCAAGCAAGTCTTTTCACCAAGACAAATTTACAGCGAGGTTTGGAAGGATACGCCGATAGGAAGCGAGGGAACCGTAGCTGTACATATTCGCCACTTGCGAGAAAAGCTTGAGATAGAGCCATCAGATCCGAGACACTTTAAGGTTGTCTGGGGACAGGGCTATAAGTTTGAGTGAATGATTATGATGAAAGTGGCTAAATAATAGAGAAGCAGAGAGGTAAGTAGACAAGCAAATAGGTAAGTAGACAAGCAAAGAGGCGAATAGGAGTTCAGATTATGGGTAAATTTTTGCAAAAGTATGGTATTCTCTTTTTCTTTTGTGCAATGATGGGTGGAATCATTATGGTGGATTCAATTTTTGCCATTGCATTTACTGATAAGGAACGGGGATTGGCAACGGAATTTTCAGATTATACAATGAAAATTTCGATTCTGCAGGCAGATTCACAGGAAGCATTTCGGCAAAAAGAGTTCCTTTTATTTTTGCAGGAAAAAGCACAAATCGAAACCATAAATGTGTTAAAAGCAAATAGCCAAAATGGAGAGTTGCTTTATTCAAATGAGTTTGAATCAATGCAAAGCAACGCACTTGAGCAAGCGCCAGATACCGCAGTAACGGGAGTTTACTATCTAGATGGTGGGCAGAATACGAATTTGATATTTCAGGAATTACAAAATCAAATTTTAACAAAAAATCAATATGCGCAGATTGTTGTGTTAGAAGATTCTTCAAAGGGATATCTATTGGAACGATTGAAAAATTCACAAGATGCCACATATTATTTATTGCAGATGGGGTTATTGGTATTGCTGAATTTGTTAAACTTTGGAAACGTTGCGAGTTGCTGGGCTAATTACAGAATAACAGAGATTGCAGTAAGAAAAATGGTTGGCGGAACAGATGGAACAATATTTCGAAAAATAATGATTTTATTTGGTGCGGCAACAGGGCTATTTATTTTAAGTGGAATGATGATTGGGATCCTAATTGCGAAAAATCATATGGAAATCACGAGTATTGCATTGCTTTTTGGTATCATCAATTGTCTAATTCAATGGTTGATATTGATTCTATTTGGCGGATTATCAATCCACAGATATGTGAGAAAAAATATAATGGAGCTTCGAAAACAAAGTTGAAAGGTAAAAGAGAAACTATCAACTATCACTAATTTTGAAATGGAGCTGAGTAAAATGACAACTATAAAATATGCATTACGAGAGGTGCGAAAGTATTTTGGAAGGTATCTTCCAATTTATGCACAGATCATCACTTCCGTCCTATTATTTGCCTTCATTGCTGTAACATTTGATCAGGCGCGTGTGTTTTCTGCAAAAATGTATGAATATAGTGAGCATAAAAATATGTATGCAGTTGTTGATAAAACTGATGTACCTACTATTATGAATACATTGGTGGCAGAAGGTGCAGAAGAAAAATGCAAAGAGTTATACGAATATACAGCTAAGAATGTTGAAATGTATATTCATATGAAAGACAAGGTGCGTTGGAACGGAAAAGACATCGAAGTTTTACAGATCAATAAAAACTTTTTTGATCTGTATCAGATCAATTTGCAGCAAGGGCGTATCTTTTATGATAGCGAATGGAATGGACAAATCAATGAAGATGAGCCGATACCTGTTTTGGTGGGGTCTGAGGTAGCAGCAACGTATCCAATCGGAACAAGATTCACAAATGAGGTATCAGATAAGAGTCTATTTGAAATTGTAGGAGTACTGGATAAGGATGCTTTTTATTTAGAACCAGTTGTGGGAAATCGGATAATTTCACTCAATTCCGCGTTTATTATTCCGTGGATTCCAAGAGAATCTTTCAATAATGGCTATCGAAATGTAAATTTGTTTCATGTATTACAATTGGAAACAAATTCAGTTGAAGTGCTGAATGATATTTCTGCAAAATCAAAAGAGCTTGGTTTATTTGATTTTGATTTTGTATCGTTTCGAGAGCAGATTGAAGTGGTGAATACTTATTATCAGAATGTATATAGCAGAGATTGTGCAATGTTAGGTGCATTGCTTCTATATTGTGTCATAGGAAGTATAACGATGCTGCTTCAGTACATTAATACTCATATGAAACAAAATTCAATATATATGCTATGTGGTGCAACACAACACGAAATTGGTTTGCAAATGATGATCCAAATACTGGTGCCAATTTTGATTGGACTTGTGTTTTCTGCAATTATTTTTAAAACAGCTTTTGCAGTAATAGCAGGAGTGCTGTTTGGAATTGTATTGTTAGGTGTCATTTTATTTATACCATTGTTGAAATGGAATCGAATGGAAATCAGTCAGATTTTTAAAACTTATGAATGAAGGTGAAATCGTATGGATTTGAATAATGAAAAAAAAGCAATTATTGAGCTGCAAGGAATCTGCAAATCATTTTCAGTTGGAAAAAGAACAGCAAAGGTGTTAAAAGGAATTGATTTGTCTATCAATAACGGTGAAATGACAGCTATTATGGGAGCTAGTGGATGCGGAAAATCAACACTGCTAAATATTATAGGATGTTTGGATGTTGCAGAATCGGGAGAGTATTGGCTAAAAGGAAAAAAAGTAACGGGAAAAAGCCAAAAAGAAATGGCCAGGATTCGAAATGAAATATTTGGTTATGTCATTCAGGATTTTGCATTGATTCGAGACGATACAGTACTCTAAAATATTCGGATACCACTGGATTACAGTAAAAAGAAAATTGACAAGCTTCGAATTGATCAATTGTTAAAATCATTAGGGCTGAAAAAGCTGCAAAAAATGCGTGTGAGCCTACTTTCAGGCGGAGAGCAACAGCGAACTGCGATTGCTAGGGCTTTAGTAAATGATCCGGAAATTTTACTGGCAGATGAGCCAACAGGAGCGCTTGATTCCAAGACGGGTCAGGAAGTCATGAATATTCTTCGAGAGATCTGTAACAAAGGCAAAACAATTGTAATCGTAACGCATGATGAAAAAATTGCACGACAGTGTGATCGAATCTTGTGTATGAAAGATGGAAAGATATGAGTAGCAATTTGCAAATTGTTGTGAATTTGAAAGGAGTATTTATGGGAAAATTAAAAGAAAAATTAAAACCAGAAAAACTGTCTGCCACATTTCCAGCATACATACTAGCTTATTTTATGTGCATGATGACTGGTTTTTGTATGATCATGTTTTTACGTGAGCTTAGATATCAGATTGGTATACTGCAGCGTTATGGTTTGGGAGAGCTTGGAAATGTAGCATCAGCTTTATTGTTTGCTCTTGTATGTGCATTTTTCTTTTATCATGGTGCAAAGATTATTATTTGTCGTGCTCATAAAAAGGCTCAGAAAGAATTAAAGCATCCAAATGGGCTTTATGGCATGCCAATTGAATGCTGCGCAGCTATTTATTTTGCAGCAGAAGTAATCCTTCTTTGTATGTCAATCAGTTCGGGAGAGTACACATATATTGGAATGCTCGGTTCAGCTGTGCTGATGCATTTTTGTGAAAATATTGTTCAAAGAAAGGACAGAGGACTTCTTACAAGCGGTTCTCTCTATGAAAAGATAAATAGTGCAGCACGAAGAGCAGGAATCGTGATCCCTTTTATGGTCAGCTGCAGCATTGTAAGTGTACTTCTATTTTTATTTTTGGCAAGTCTTTTTGCCAGTGTACGCAATTATAATGGAACAGTCGGTTCTACGCTTCGTTTTTTGTTTTGTGCTGTGCTTGTGATTTTAATTCCAAGTGCATTCTGGTATCTTTGCCTGTGCTTTTATAAGCTAAAGATTGCAGGAGAAGCGCTTAGGGACGGACAGGACGGCTACCGCGTAGATACAAGCCATATGTGCGGTTCTTTAAAGGAACATGGAGAAGATTTAAATCGAATTGGTGAGGGAGTTAACAAGGCTGTTGAGGAGAGATTAAAAAGTGAGCGTCTTCGCACGGAGCTAATCACAAATGTTTCGCATGATATTAAAACACCGTTGACTTCCATTATAAACTATGCTGATTTAATCACTAAGGAAAAGACAGATAATCCAAATATACAAGAATATGCAGAGGTGCTTGGAAAGCAGTCGCAGAAATTGAAGCGTCTTATTGAAAATTTGATAGAGGCATCAAAGGCATCTACAGGAAATATTCATGTTGAAATAAAGCCATGTAATTTAAATGTGCTTTTGGCGCAGATATCAGGTGAGTATGAGCAGCGCCTGGCTGAACAAAATTTGACACTCATTGCCTCACCACTAACAGATGATATTTTTGTTCTGGCAGATGGAAGCCAGCTGTGGCGTGTTTTCGATAATTTGCTTGGCAATATTTGTAAATATGCACTTGAAAATACACGCGTCTACATGGACGTGGCTGTGAAAGAGCACGATCAGGTAGAGATTACGCTGAAAAACATTTCAAAAAATCAGCTCAATCTATCAGAAGATGAGTTATTTGAGCGATTTAAAAGAGGCGATAATTCCAGAAGCACAAGCGGAAACGGTCTTGGACTTTCAATTGCACAGAGCCTGATGAGACTGCAGAATGGATCACTTCATCTTGTAACGGACGGTGATCTTTTCAAGGCAGTAGTAGCGCTTAATAAAACAGAGCCTAGTTCGGCTTTATAAAAAAACGTGTTGCTATGTACCATAGTAATCTTCTTGGAAGATCAATAATTGTGCATAGCAGGTAAATGCAAAGAGCGGCAGTTATAACCCAGACAAAAAGCATAGGACCAGAAGGAAAATGACCGATGGCAAAATAAAGCATCAGATGATTCCATATCAGAGGATGCACATGAATCAGATATACGCTAAGAGCAGAAGGGGCGAGAAATGAAGCCACATGTCTGCTCTTTTTGCTGCAGGGCATAAGAGAAAAAAGAAAGAACAAGGCACAAGAGCCAAGGAAAATAGTTGGCGAGGTGTAGCTGACATATTGGGAAAAGCCAAACATTTTTAACAGAAAGCTTATAGTTGTGAAGAACAGGTAAAATAAAAATGGCAGAAAAAGACGATGACGAAAACAAAAATCTGGCAAGTGTGTCAGGCAAATTTCGTGGTATTTTCCCCAGAAGCCTCCGCAAATGTAGAGAAGCAAAAGCCAGATTGCGCTGTAGCCGCCTCCAAGACCGAAAACAGTTTCATTTAAAAGCGTGGGAAGAAGCGAAAATACAAGAAAAATAGCAATACAAATCTTAAGAAGCTCTTTTCCAGAAAGATTGACAATTGCACGATTTAAAATTGGGATTAAAATAAATAATCCGGCGTATGCTGTCATATACCAATATTGCTTTTTCATGATAGGAAAGAAGGCAGCAATCCATTGATCCTTTGTGACAGCTTCAGGCATAAATATGGCAAATAAAATAGTGATACCAAGCGTGTAAAAAAATGTCTGAAACCAAAGGCGCATTCCCTTTTTATAGCGAAAATGTGAGTGATATCCAACATAGCCGCTGATTAGTGCAAAGCAGTCAACAGCGCCAAAAGCCGCTGTTTCTAAAAACCATGCAATAGAAAAACTAAGATCACCTTGTTTAAAAGAGCCTAAAATACCGCCTTGCCCCAGAGTATGAAGAACTGCCACCATATACATAGATAAAATGCGAAGCCATTCAATTCCATAATTTTTTTCATGTTTTTTCTCGTTCATAATATCACCTGCCGTTTAATTGATTTACAGGTGTATTGTATTGGAAAAATCTTTCATCGAAGGCGATAAAACTCTTTCAAAACTCTTTCATGATGTGATTGATGGCAGACATACTACGGCAATAAAGCAGTCATCCTCTATCACAATATGAAATTGACCGCCGCAGCTTTCTGTGTAAGTTTTTGCAATGGCAAGACCAAGACCGCTTCCTTCTCCAGTTCTGGCTTTTTCACCGCGAACAAACCGTTTTGTAATTTCTTCAGGATCAAAATCAAGTGGAACACGCGATGTGTTTCGAATGCGAATTTCACAAAACTGATCACTACGTTGAATGGCATGAATGAAAATTCGTGTCTGTGGGCAGGCATATTTTAATGCATTATCAAATAAATTTTGAAAAACGCGGTGCATATGAAGACCATCACATAAGACATGCATACCAGTCAGAGGATAATCTTTTTTTAATTGAAAGCCAGATGCACAAAGCTCTTCGTCCATCTCACCAAGCGTTTGTTCTAAAAGACGTCCAATATCAATAGTTTCGCGTTTCATCGGCAAATGACCGCTTGAGGCTTTGGAGAGTTCAAAAACTTCCTCCACCATATCAAGAAGATATAAGCTTTTATGATTAAGCTTAGAAACAAGCGCGTCTGCCTCTGGTGACAGCATCTGTCTGGAAAGCTGTTCACCATAGCCGATAATGGAAGTAAGCGGTGTCTTTAAGTCATGAGAAATGTTTGCTATTAAGTCAACCTTTAACCGTTCCTGTTCCAAAGTCGTGCGAATGCTTTTTTGGATAATTAAGTCCATATCTGCTGTCAGTGAGTGACGTCCTATTAAAAAGAAAAAAAGAATGCTAATAAAGATAATCAGTGAAGCAAAAACAAAAAATGGTACAAAAAATTTTGAGGATTGAAAATTGTAAAAATAAGTTCGGGCAATTCTAATGAGTACGGCGCAGGCAGCTGCAGATAAAATAAAAGATGTAAGAATAACATAGAAAATCTGAGATGAAAGCTTTTTGGCAGAGATTTTTTTAAAAAGCCATTCACCAAACAAACTGCCGTGAAAGCCTTTGCTGTTCCAACTCCATAAAAAGCAAAGCAGGCTGACAGCACAGATTATGCCTAGAACAATGCAAAGAAATAGAAAAGGCCAAACAAGCTTACCAAAATTTTGGTAAATCAAAACAGGAAGGCTGTCTCCTAGAAGCTGAAACAGACAAAAGAAAAATAAAAAAAGAAATACTTCCTGATAAAGTCTTGGATGAAAGCCATTAAAAAAGAAGCCTCCAATTATGCATAGAAGAAAGCCAGCCATAGTCATATAGAATATAAAAGCTGTATAGCCGGTATAGTCAGAAGCTGTAGGCATAGTAACATTATCTAAGTAGGAGACAACAGTGTAGCTTGCAGAAATATCTTCTGTGGTATAAGCAGGTGTTGTAGGAGGCGTTAGTGAATACTGATTTGTATAGTCGATAGAATGACGGCAAAAATATCCATCTAAAGAATCAACAGAATATTGCCTGATTGCCGCAATGAAAAAGAAGGAACAAAAAAGCACCCATAGAATACATAAGATTTTATTATTTCTCAATTTTGTAACCAATTCCCCACACCACCTTTAAGTATTCCGGCTTTTTTGGATTCAGCTCAATTTTCTTGCGCAGCCGGTTGATATGTATCATAACAGTATTTTCTACTGAATAGCTGTCCTGTTCCCAGACGCGTTCATAGATTTCCTCTGCGGGAAAAATGCGCCCTGGTCTGGATAATAAAAGAGACATGATTTTATATTCCGTGGCAGTCAGGCGCACCTCATCGCCGCGCACATATAATTTTTTCAGCTCCGTATTCAGCGTCAGCTCATAATATTGCAAAAGACTGCCGGAATTATCCGAAGCAGAGCCAAGTGACAAATAGCGGCGAAGCAGAGAATGGACGCGTGCGAGAAGCTCATCACGGAAAAATGGCTTTACAAGATAATCATCGGCTCCCATATTCAGACCAATCACGCGGTCACTTTGCTCACCTTTTGCAGACAGCATTAAAATCGGTGCATTTGTCAGTCTGCGAATTTGTGTGGCAGCCTGAAGACCATTCATTTTTGGCATCATAATATCAAGAATCAAAAGCTGTACTGCATGTGTTTGAACAAGCATAACAGCCTGCTCACCGTCAGAAGCAGTAAGTGTCTGATAGCCATCTTCCTGAAGAATTGTTTCTATAATAGATAAAATATCACGGTCATCGTCTGCAATTAAAATGACAGGCGAGTTTGTATTTTGCAGCTGATTCAAAAAAGTTTCCTCCAATAGTTGTTTCTGATTTGCATTGTATCACAAAAGAAATTGCTTGACAATGACCGAGCTACTTTACATAAAAATTGCTTTTTGGTATACTAAAGGCCAGAAAAAGAAAGAAGTTTCAGGAGGTTTTATATATGAAGTATCGTCGCATTTTTACGATTGTGATTGATTCATTTGGAATCGGTGCCATGGATAACGCAGCTGATTATGGAGATGTTGGATGTGATACTTTTGGTCATATCGCAGATAAGGTGCCAGAGATTAAGATCCCGAATCTTATTCGTATGGGATTGACACAGCTTCATCCAGCCCCTGTTTTGACAAGCCCGCAGCCGTCAGACCGCATTGGAAAATATGCGAGATTAAATGAAAAAAGCAACGGCAAGGACACCATGACTGGTCACTGGGAGATGATGGGTCTTGAGATTAAGACACCATTTCAGACCTTTACCGATACTGGATTTCCTAAAGAATTAATTGAGGCACTAGAAAAGGAAACTGGTCATCGTGTGATTGGAAATAAGGCAGCTAGCGGAACAGAGATTTTAGATGAACTTGCAGAAGAAGAAATAAAGACAGGTGCCATGATCGTGTATACCTCATCTGATTCTGTTCTTCAGATTTGTGGAAATGAGGAGACATTTGGATTAGATGAGCTGTATCGCTGCTGTAAGATTGCCAGAGAGTTGACTATGAAGCCAGAGTGGAAGGTAGGACGTGTCATTGCAAGACCTTATGTGGGAAAGAAAAAGGGCGAGTTTAAAAGAACAGCAAATCGTCACGACTATGCGCTTAAGCCATATGGAAAAACAGCAATGGACGCATTAAAGGAAGCTGGCTTTGATGTTATCAGTATTGGAAAGATTCGCGATATATTTGATGGAGAGGGAATTACGCAGGCGATTCGCTCAAAGAGCAGTGTGCAGGGAATGGAGCAGACTATTGAATGTCTTGATCAGGACTTTACAGGACTTTGCTTTACTAATCTTGTTGATTTTGATGCGCTTTGGGGACACAGAAGAAATCCGCAGGGCTATGCAGAGGAGCTTGAAAAGTTTGATGTACTGTTAGGACAGTTTTTAGAGAAGATGAAGGAAGAAGATCTTGTTATTGTGACAGCAGATCATGGAAATGATCCGACCTTTAAGGGAACTGACCACACAAAGGAGCGTGTACCATTTTTAGCTTATTCACCATCTATGAAGACTAGTGGAAGAATCGACGATCAGAATTGTTTTGCTGTGATTGGAGCTACGATTGCAGATAACTTTGGTGTAGCTATGCCAGAGGGAACAATCGGCACATCCATTCTAAAACAGCTTGATTAATTAAAAAAGTAAGGAAAACATAGGAAAATATGGAAAATCAGTTTCGACAGTATCCGCTAGAGGAGGATATTTTAGGCGCACTTGATGCGCTTGGCTATACACAGCCGACAGAAATTCAGGCTGCTGTGATTCCGTCCATTTTAAATGGACGCGATATCATTGCAAAGTCAAAGACAGGAAGCGGAAAAACGGCAGCATTTGCGATTCCGATCTGCAATTTTGCCGATTGGGAGCAGAATACTGCGCAGGCACTTGTCTTAGAGCCGACAAGAGAGCTTGCCTTTCAGGTGAAGGACGAACTCTACGCTATTGGCCGTTTTAAGCGTTTGAAGGTTCCGGTGCTGTACGGCGGCTTCCCAATGGAAAAGCAGATTTTAACTCTAAAGCAAAAGACACATATCGTAGTTGGTACGCCGGGACGTGTGCTTGATCATTGTAAGAGAGGCACGCTTGATCTGTCGAAGGTGCGTTATGTCGTGATTGATGAGGCTGATTTGATGCTGGATATGGGCTTTATTGAAGATGTCAGAAATATTTTGATGCATCTTGAGGGAAAGCCAGTGTTTATGCTGTTTTCTGCAACTATGGGAGAACGTCTTGAAGCGCTTGCCGCGCAGTTTATGCATGAACCGCTTGAAGTTAAAATTGAAAATGATACAGAGACAGCAGATACAATTGAGCAGGTTGGCTATTTTGTTGACGAGGATGAGAAGAAGCTTCCTCTTTTTCTTGATATTCTTACTATGGAAAATCCAGACAATGCCATGGTTTTTTGCGGTACAAGAGAGATGGTCGAGGTACTATATTACCGTTTGAGAAAAGAAGGCATTGCATGTGGTATGCTTCATGGTATGATTGATCAGAAGGTGCGCACAAGAACAATTGAAGATTTTAGGGCACAGGGCTTTCGTATTCTTATCGCAACAGATGTGGCGGCAAGAGGTGTAGATTTTCAAAATATTACACATGTGTTTAATTACGATCTTCCGACTAACAAGGAGGTGTATGTTCATCGGATTGGCAGAACAGGACGTGCAGGAGAGACAGGCCGTGCTGTAAGTCTGATCCGCGAAGACGAGCAAAAAATGCTTAATTCGATTGAGTCTTTTACTGGAGTAGGACTGGCAATTTTAAAGCCGCCGGCAGCTGAGGATGTTGAAAATGCTCGCAGTGCCTTTTTAAAGCGTCAGCGTCAGAAGCGTCCGCGCAAAAAGAAGAAGCAGGATGTGTTTGGCGGGCAGATTATGAATCTTACAATCGGCGGTGGAAAAAAATCGAAGCTAAGAAGCGGTGATGTTGTTGGCGCGATAAGTAGTATTGATGGCGTAGATGGAAAGACTGATATTGGAGCGATTGACATTCGCGAGAGTATCACATATGTGGAGATTTTAAATGGAAAGGGTGCGCTTGTATTAGAGGAACTTCCTAAGCGCACCATGAAGGGAAAATACAGAAAGGTTCATCAGACAAGAGAAAGGATAGGTACAATAATAAAATGAGACATTCAATTGAGATGGAAAAATTGACGCTTGGTGTATGTTATTATCCGGAGCACTGGGATCGTGCGCTGTGGAAAGACGATTTGCAGCGCATGAAGCAGTATGGCATTGAAGTAATTCGTCTAGCTGAGTTTTCATGGGCACTTATGGAGCCAGAAGAAGGAAAATATGATTTTTCATTCTGGGATGAATTTCTGGCGCTTGCTGCCGAAGAAAATATGAAGGTTGTTTTTTGCACGCCTACAGCAACACCGCCGGCATGGCTGTCTGAGAAGTATCCTGAAACATTAAATGCAGATGGTGATGGAAATCTTATGTACCATGGTATGAGAGGCCAGCATAATTTAACTTCACCAAAATATTTAGAGTTCTGCGAGAAGATTACAAGACATATGGCAGAGCATTTTAATAAGTATGACTGCATTATTGGATGGCAGCTTGATAATGAAGTTAACTGTGAGGCAAATGAGTATTATTCCAAGAGTGATCATGAGGCATTTCGCGCCTTTTTAAAGGAGCGTTTTGGTACTCTTGATAATCTTAACGAGAAGATGGGGACGATATTCTGGAGTCAGACTTACACAGATTGGGATCAGATTCATCTGGCAAGAAGAAGTACAGCGGGCACAGGCCTTGCAAATCCGCATATGCAGCTTGAGCAGGTTCGTTTTATTTCTCACAGTGCAGTCCACTATCTGGCACTGCAGGCATCGATTGTAAGAGAGACAGCAGGGGATCGCTTTATCACAACAAATGGTATTTTTGAAAATCTTGACTATCAAAAGCTGATGGAGTCGGGTGTAGACTTTATCATGTATGACAGCTATCCAAACTTTGCCTATGCTATGGATCGTCCTGATGGTGGTGAAGGTGATTTGAAGGATAGAAATTTTTCTTTCAATCTGGCAAGAACAAGAGCTATTTCACCGTTGTTTGGCATTATGGAGCAACAGGCAGGACCTGGCGGCTGGAATTTTAGGATTCATCAGGCAAGCCCGAAGCCGGGACAGCTGCGTCTTTGGACTATGCAGTCTGTTGCGCACGGAGCAGATTTTGTAAGCTTCTTCCGTTGGAGAACTTGCTCATTTGGAACTGAAATATATTGGCATGGATTAAATGATTACAGTAATCGCCCGAATCGCCGTCTTGAAGAATTGTCTTTGGTAAAAGCAGATTTTGAGGCAATTAAGGACATAGCTGGTCATCCATATGAGGCAGCTGTAGGCATTTTATGCGACTACGACAATGAGTGGGATGGACAAAAGGATGTATGGCATGGTCCGCTTAGAAACTTCAGCACAGATGGATGGTTTCGTTCTCTTCAGAAGAAACATATACCATTTGATTTTGTGGATTTCAGGGAAGAAACAAATCTTAAGGATCTGGAGAAATATGAACTGCTTGTATATCCTCATGCTACAATCCTCACGAAAGAGCGCGCTGAAATTTTAACTCAGTATGTGGCAAATGGCGGAAAGCTTGTCATGGGATGCCGCACTGGATATAAGGATATATACGGACGCTGCCCGATGCAGCCAATGCCAGGCGAAGCAGCAGAGCTTTGCGGTGTCACAGTAGAAGATTTTACATTCCTGGCACCAGGGGAGCCAATGGAATATGTCAATTGGAATGGAAAACGCATTCCGGCACCTGTATTTAATGATGTGTTAGAGCCGGCATTTGGCGGTAAGGCAGAGGGATTTTTCGAGGGCAACTATTATGATGGAAAGCCAGCGCTTGTGACAAAGAATACGGGCAAGGGACTAGCCATTTACTTTGGCGGCTGTTTTGCAGAAGAGACAGCAGATGCCTTTTTGGAGGCACTTAGTATTCAGACACCGGCGCCATGGCTTGTGCTTCCAGAAGGATGTGAGCTTGCAAAGCGCGGTGATCAGTACTTTGTGTTAAATTATAAGGCACAATCGTGCGAGATTACGTTAAAGAAAAAAGTAACAGATCGTTTGACAGGAAACGAGATTGAAGGTACATATGAGGTAGCACCATATGGGGTACTGGTATTATTATGATACACAGGGTCAAAAGCTCAAAAGCCAATAGTGCTTGCACTAGAGCTTTTCGTATGTATCAGTTGTGGACAAAAGACCTTTTGTGCACAATATCATTATTATATAATATAAGAAAGACCGCTTTTTGCGGAGAAATGAGTGAACATGCTGATAGTAAAAAAATTCGGCGGAACTTCAGTTGCCGACAAAGACAGAATATTTAATGTAGCAAAGCGCTGTATTCGCGATTACGAGGCTGGAAATGACGTGGTAGTCGTACTTTCCGCGATGGGAAAATATACAGATGAACTTATTGCAAAAGCAAAGGATATCAACCCAAATCCACCAAAAAGAGAGATGGATATGCTCTTTACAATCGGAGAACAGATGTCTGTGTCATTAATGGCAATGGCAATGGCACAGCTTGGTGTTCGCGCTGTATCATTAAACGCATTTCAGGTACCAATGAGAACAACAAGTGCGTATGGAAATGCCCGCCTGAAAAAAATTGACACTGAGCGTATTCGCCGTGAGTTAGATGACAGAAAGATTGTTATCGTGACAGGTTTTCAGGGTGTCAATAAATATGATGATTACACAACACTTGGACGCGGAGGTTCAGATACAACAGCAGTTGCACTTGCAGCTGTGCTTCATGCTGATGCTTGTGAAATCTATACCGATGTGGATGGTGTTTATACGGCAGATCCAAGACTTGTGCCGACTGCACGAAAGCTTGAGTCTATTTCTTATGATGAGATGCTTGATTTGGCTGCGCTTGGTGCAGGAGTGCTGCACAGCCGCAGTGTTGAGCTTGCAAAAAAATACGGCGTACAGCTTGTTGTGCGCTCTAGTTTAAATGAGTCCGAAGGAACAATTGTGAAGGGAGTTGGAAAGAAAATGGAAAGAATGTTGATCAGTGGTGTAGCACTTGACAGGGAGGCAGACCGTATCTCAGTAATAGGAATTGCAGATGTGCCAGGAAGCGCATTTAAGCTGTTCCATACGCTTGCAAAGAATAATATAAATGTCGATATTATCATTCAGTCTGTAGGACGTGATGGAACAAAAGATATTTCTTTTACTGTGCCGCACAATAACTTAGATGAAGCAGTCGAGCTGTTAAACAACTGTAAAGATCAGCTTGGATTTGATCATATCGAATACAATTGTGATGTTGTAAAGCTTTCAGTAGTTGGATCAGGTATGATGTCTCATCCAGGTGTTGCAGCAAAGATGTTTGAGTGTCTGTATAATGAAAATATCAATATTAACATGATTGCAACATCTGAGATCCGTATAACAGTATTGATCCCAGAAAAGGATGCGCTGCGTGCAATGAATGCAGTTCATGATGCATTTGGGCTGGCAGAGTAATGTGAGCTAGTTAACCTGACAGGTTATAGTGTGGTCAGCGAAGTAAAAAAGATTTATCACATGAGAAAGGACAGGAGAAAAATGCAAGTGACAGAAACAATCCGCTATGTAGGAGTGAATGATCATCAGGTTGATTTATTTGAGGGACAGTATCATGTGCCGAATGGCATGTCATATAATTCCTATGTGATTCTTGATGAGAAAGTCGCAGTTATGGATACTGTAGATATTCATTTTGGAGAGGAATGGATGGCAAATGTAAAGGCAGTGCTTGCAGGACGTACGCCAGATTATCTTATCGTTCAGCATATGGAGCCAGATCACTCTGCAAATATCAGCCGCTTTTTAGAGGAATATCCGCAGGCAACAGTAGTAGCAACTGCAAAGGCATTTGTTATGATGAAGCAGTTCTTTGGAAATGATTATGCAGACAGAAGAATTGTTGCTTCTGAGATGAGTGAGCTTTCATTAGGTGCACACACACTTCACTTTGTGATGGCACCGATGGTGCATTGGCCAGAGGTTATGGTTACATATGAGAGCAGTGAGAAAGTACTGTTTTCAGCTGATGGCTTTGGAAAGTTTGGTGCACTAGACTGTGATGAGCCGTGGGATGATGAAGCAAGACGCTACTATATTGGTATTGTAGGAAAATATGGTGTTCAGGTGCAGGCGCTTTTAAAGAAGGCAGCAGCACTTGACATTGCGGTAATCTGTCCGCTTCACGGCCCGGTACTGACAAGTGATCTGTCTCACTATGTAAATCTTTATCAGCTGTGGTCAACTTACACACCAGAGAAAAAGGCAGTTGTGATCGCATATGCTTCTGTATACGGAAATACAAAAGAAGTAGCGCTTATGATGGCAGAAGAGCTTCGTAAAAAAGGACAGGAAGTAATAGTGCATGATCTGGCAAGATGCGATATGGCACAGGCTGTAGCTGACGCATTTTGCTGCAGCAGTTTAGTGTTAGCATCAATTACCTACAATGCAGACTGTTATCCGTGTATGAAGACATTTATTAATCAGCTTGTTGAGCATAATTATCAAAACCGCATTGTTGGCTTTATCGAAAATGGAAGCTGGGCACCAATGGCGGCAAAGGTGATGCAAAAGATGCTGGAAGGCTGCAAGAAACTGACATTCGCAGAGAACGTTGTGACTGTGCGCGGTGCTGTTACTGAATTGGCAAAGCCACAGGTCAAGGAGCAGATGAGCGCGCTGGCAGCAGAGTTAAAGTAAAATAAAAAAGCCCCCCATCAAGGGGCTTTTTATTATTTGAGCAGGTATACATACATTACGATATAATGGCAAAAGCTGCCAACCATTACAAACAGATGAAAAATCTCATGACATCCAAAGTTGATGTGGCGATTTTCAAAAGCAGACAGCTTCAGCGCATAGATGACACCGCCTGCAGTGTAAATAAGACCGCCGGCGAGAAGCCATAAGAAGCATCCAGTGCTTAGTGTGTTTAGAAGCTGAGGAAATGCAAAGACACATGCCCAGCCAAGTGCAATATACAAAACAGAAGAGATCCACTTTGGACAGTAAACCCAGAAATATTTAAAGCCCATGCCAAGAAGTGCAATAATCCACACGACTGCCAACAGAATATATCCTGTCATGCCAGGAATTGCTAAGAGGCATACAGGAGTGTAGCTTCCGGCAATCAGCACAAAAATCATCATATGGTCAAGCTTTTTGAGCGTTTCTTCATATGGGTGTCCTGCTGGAATAGTGTGGTAAGCTGTACTTGCAGAATAAAGAGCAACAAGACTGATTGAGTAAATGATCATTGCAATGATATTTACAGGCTGATGAGTCTGGGCAGCTTTTATTAAAAGCGGTGAAGATGCACCGAGTGAAAAAATAGCACCGATAAAATGTGTTATTGCACTTGCTGGGTCTTTAATATATAGGGTATGGCGCCTGGCCTGATTGTTTGCAAGTTTTTTATTTGAAATAGATTCAGCGCCGCTGTAATATGCTGTAGATGTATTCATAATCATACCTGCCTTTCCTGATAAAATAGTTCTTAATAGTTTTATATGAATATTACTACATGTAGTTTTTGAAACCACATATCAGTATACACATATTATACACGAAAGATTAAAAAAATCAAGATAAAATGTAGAGAAAAGAGAAACTAAAGATGGCAAATAATATACAGCCAGAAATGATACGTACAACGAAGAATCAGCGGGAACGCTTTGCGTATGCATTAGAACAGGTTGTGGGAAAGGATCATGTGAGGGATGGAATAGGAACACTCTCAGAAAAGACAGTTCATGCAGTTTTAAAATATTATTATGAACAGGATCAGTCACACCATGAAATTATTCTTGAAAAAAGTGTTGCCGATATTTTTACGGGAAGTGAAGTGATAGAGATTCAGACACGCGCATTATATCGCCTGAAACCAAAGCTTGAAAAATTTTTGCCGCTCTATCCTGTAACAGTAGTATATCCGATTCCTTATGATAAGTGGGTTTGCTGGATCAATGAAGAAACAGGTGAAATAACGCAGAAACGAAAATCACCTAAAAAAGGAACCCCCTATCTTGCCTTTAAAGAGCTTTACACAATTCGCGACTTTTTACAGGATCCTAATTTTCATGTGCGTCTTGTTTTAATGGATATGGAAGAGTATCGCATTTTAAATGGATGGAGCAAAGATAAAAAGCGTGGTGGAGAGCGCTTCGACCGCCTTCCGCTTCGATTAGAGGACGAAGTTGTTTTAGACAGTGCAAGAGATTATCTTCAACTTCTTCCACTTGAGTTAGCCGAGGAATTCACAAGCGCAGACTTTGCAAAGCTTGTGAAAATCCCAAGACAATTGGCAGGTACGGTGTTATTGGTTCTCTGGCAGTTAGGGCTTGTTGAGAGAGTCGGAAAGGTGGGAAATCGATATTTGTACAGAGTGGCAGCCAATGCTTCAGATACTAAAGATAGTGCATCATCCTAAATTTCAATTTGAACTTTTTTCTTAAAGAATGGTACAAAGGAAATATGAAAAATAAAAAGAACATATGTTTAAAAAAGAATATTGAAAACTAGACCGAGTTATAGTATAATAGCAAGAAATAAAAGGCTTGTAGGTAGGTGGAATATGCTGGAAAAAATGATAGAACTTACAAACGAATATATAGAGAGTATGCCGAAAAAAGAGCGTAAAAAGTATGGACAGTTTTTTACAAGTATGGAGACTGCTCGTTTTATGGCAGCTTTATATAATATAGATGAAAAGAAGAGTAGGGTAAGTGTGCTTGATGCAGGAGCAGGTTCAGGCATATTGTCATGTGCCTTCATTGAAAGATTAGAAATGATAGATTCTATTCAAGAAATTGAGCTTACTTGTTATGAGAATGATAATAATGTATTGCCATTGTTAAAACAAAATTTGGAATACTGTAAAGAAAAATCTGGAAAAAAAATTGATATTAATATAATCGAAGACAATTATATTCTTAGTCAGTATCTTGATTTTAATCATATGATAGGGGGAAATGATGATCCTAAGAAATATGATTTTGTAATTGGCAATCCTCCATATATGAAAATTTCTAAAGATGCTCCAGAGGCAACAGCAATGCCAAAGGTATGCTACGGGGCACCAAATTTGTATTTTATTTTTGCTTCCATGGGACTGTTTAATTTATGTGAGAATGGAGAAATGGTATATATCATTCCTCGCTCATGGACATCCGGAGCATATTTTAAACGGTTTAGAGAGTATTTCTTGACGGTAGGCAAACTGGAACATATTCATCTTTTTGTTAGTCGTAGTAAGGTATTTGACAAAGAGAGTGTATTGCAAGAAACAATCATTATTAAGGTAAGAAAAACGGATAAAATGCCAGAAACAGTTACCATTACATCCTCGAAATCAAATAGTGACTTTGGAGAAATTACTTCATTGACTGTTCCGTATGATTTGGTTGTAGCTGGAGAGGATTATTATGTTTACCTTGTGACAGATGAAAACGAAGTAGAAGTTTTGAGAAAACTTCACAAATTTGATAAAACGCTACCAGCAATTGGTGTAAAAATGAAAACTGGATTAACGGTGGACTTTCGTAATCGTGAAATTTTACGTGATAAGGAGGAGGAAGGAGCAATCCCTTTATTTTATTCTCAGCATATAAAACAGGGAAAGGTAGAGTTCCCGATACAGAAAGAACATGAATATGTGGTGACAGAACAAAAAGGATTGATGCAGGATAACAAGAATTATTTATTTGTGAAGAGATTTACAGCAAAGGAAGAACCACGAAGATTACAGTGTGGAGTATACCTAGCAAAAAGATTTCCGCAATACAAAAAGATAAGTACACAGAATAAAATTAATTTTGTGGATGGTGTATTAACGGAAATGTCGGAATGTCTGGTATATGGGTTGTATGTATTGTTTAATTCAACACTTTATGATGAATATTACCGCATTTTGAATGGATCTACGCAGGTTAATTCAACAGAGATCAACGCAATGCCTGTGCCAGACGTGGAAGTTGTTCGGGAAATGGGAAGAAAACTACTTAAAAGTAAGGATTATTCAGAGGCAAATTGCAATTTAATATTGGAGGGATACTATGGATAAAAAAATAGAAGAAACAAGGGAATTTCTGCAAATGATAGGTATGCCGAAGGCACAGCAAGCGGATATATGTTGCTATGTGATACTGGCAATGGCAGGAGTAAAACCAGATATGTCATGGAGTGAAACAACAAATGAATGGATTCGTATTCATGATATAATTCAGTTTGTTAATACATTTTATGATATGAGCTATGCGGAAAACAGCAGAGAAACGTTTAGAAAACAGGCTCTGCACAGATTCCGGACAGCCGCTTTGATAGAGGATAATGGAAAAGCAACCAATAGTCCGAATTATCGGTACAGATTGACGGAAGAAACAGTCGAAATGTTAAGAACTATGGGAACGCCAGCGTGGAAGACATCTGTAAAACGCTTCCTTTACTACCATGAGAAATTAATTGATTTGTATGTTTCAAAAAAGAAAATGACAATAATGCCGGTGAATATAAATGGTGAAAGCTTTAAATTCTCTACGGGTAAGCATAATGAACTGCAAAAAGCTATCATTGAGGAATTCGCACCAAGATTTGCCCCCAATTCTGAATGCCTATATGTTGGAGATACAATAGAAAAAGATCTAGTAAAAAATGTAGAAAAACTGAAAGAGTTGGGATTTGAAATTACGTTGCATGATAAAATGCCAGACATTGTGCTGTACCGGAAAGATAAGGACTGGATTTATTTTGTGGAATCGGTAACATCAGTCGGTCCGATGGATCCGAACCGAATATTGGAAATAACAGAAATGACAAAAGATGTTACAGCTGGAAAGATATTTGTAACCGCTTTTCTGGACTTTAAGACATATAAAAAGTTTGCAGAGGATCTTGCGTGGGAAACAGAAGTCTGGATCGCTGAAATGCCAGAGCATATGATACATCTGAATGGGGATCGGTTTATGGGACCAAGGTGATTTTGCAAAATTTGCAAACTAGGCTAAGGCTACGACAATTATAATTTACTGACAAGTAGTTTTCAAAACTAGTTCTCGTTTTATTATTGACACAATAAAAAATTAGTGATACCATGATTCAAGGAAGATAAAAACTAAGCGAGAGCTTGTGAAAAAAATAGAAAGGTGCAGTTTTATGTCAGAGTATTGCATTATCAGTGATGGCTCCTGTGATCTGCCAAAGGATCTGGCTGCCAAAGAAAATATCACGGTTGTACCGTTTTATGTATCATTTGATGAGAAAAATTATATGAAGGAAGGCGTGGATATTGGTGTACGCGATTTCTATCAGAAAATGGTAGATAATAAAGGTGTATTTCCAAAATCATCTCTTCCATCTGTGCAGGATTATATGGAAGTTTTTGAGCCTATTATAAAGCAGGGAAAGGGAATCGTTTGTATCTGTATCACATCGAAGTTCAGCGGTTCTTTACAGTCAGCAACTAATGCAAAAAATATTCTTCTTGAAACATATCCAGATGCCAAAATTGAAGTGATTGATTCGATGGTTAATACTGTTTTGCAGGGATTATTTGTACTTGAAGCTGCAAAAATGTGCAAAGCAGGCGTGCCGATGGAAGCTTGTGTGAATGAGCTTCTTGATATGCGTGAGAGCGGAAGAATCTTCTTTACAATTGGAAGCATTGATTATTTAAAGCATGGTGGACGTATTGGAAAGCTTTCTGGCTTGGCAGCATCAGTGCTTGGAATTAAACCGTTAATTACCTTGAAGGATGGCGAGATTTATAACTCTGGCGTTAGCAGAAGCAGAAAAGCTTCTATGGCTAAGGTAATTGAGCTTTTAAAGCAGTATATAGAAGAGCGAAAGATCGACATGAAAAAGTGGCAGCTATGTATTGGATTTGGTTATGACCGTGAAGAAGCTGCTGCATTTCAAAAGCAGCTTTTGTCAGCACTTGGCGGCATAATAACAGAGGCAGAATGCCCTTGTTTTCAGATTGGAGCAACAATTTCAGTTCATACAGGTCCGTATCCGATTGGCGTTGGATTTATTAGAAAGCAGACGCTTTGTTAATAAAATAAAAAAGTCCCAGCCGTGTTTTACCACGGTCTGGGATTTTTTATGTCATATGGATACTTAATGCTTGCAAAAAATTGTTCGGTCATATGAAATGTCTCTGCAAGTGCGCAGACCTTATCAGCCAGGCATACAAGCCATGCTTCACGACATGCTGGCGGAACAGGTGTCAGCGGAAACATGTGGCGCAGAATGATATTTTGAGTGCGGTCACTTAAATTCCAGTCAGCAGTGGCATTGATTAGAGCACGCTTTGGATGGGTAAAACCATGCAGACGATGGCTGGGATCATTCTCATGCCAGTCATAAAGAAAATAGTCATGTAAAAAAGCGCCCATAAGCAGGCTTTGCTTGGAAACAGAAATATGAAGACGATACGAAAACCATAAACTTACATAGGCAACGGCAACGCAGTGACTGTAAACGCTAGTATCACCGTGCTGGATAAATTGTCTTGTTTTAGAAAACTGTCCTGAATTGCTGATATAGCGAAAGAAATCATTGAAGTAACGGTCTCTGGCAAGTCTGCTGTGCATGTCATATCCTTTCTTTGATGAGGTCAAAATTTATTAGCTGTCGCTATTATAGCTAAGGTCAAGGAAAAATGCAACTAATATTTGCAGCAAAGCCTGAAACCAGTTTCGTTATAGTTCACTGGACACCCATTCGCAAAACCGAACTATAATCAAATAATCCATTGAAAAGAAAAAATTACTATGATATACTTTTAACAAACAATAGAAGCAGTGAAAAAATTTTTCTGCAACGAAATGAGATGGAGGATAAAAATGAAAAAATATTGTTTTGGAATTGATGTAGGCGGAACAACCGTAAAGATGGGACTTTTTACTACTGAGGGAGAACTTCTTGATAAGTGGGAAATCCCAACAAGAAAAGAAGATGGAGGCGCTTATATTCTTAACGATGTAGCAGCATCTGTAGAAGCAAAGTTAGCTGAAAAGAATATCGCAAAGGAAGATGTTGCTGGAGCAGGAATCGGTGTTCCAGGACCGACACTTGATACTGGATATGTATCCATCTGTGTAAACTTAGGTTGGAAGGATAAGAATCCGGCAAATGAGTTGTCAGAGTTATTATCAATTCCTGTAAAGGCAGGAAACGATGCCAATGTTGCAGCTCTTGGCGAGATGTGGAAGGGCGGCGGCGAAGGCTATCTTGATGTTGTACTGCTGACACTTGGAACTGGCGTTGGCGGCGGTATCATCATAAATGGAGAGATCGCACCGAGCCACAGAGGAGTTGGCGGAGAGCTTGGTCATATTACGGTAAATCCAGATGAGGAAGCTACCTGTAATTGTGGAAATCACGGATGTCTTGAGCAGTATGCATCAGCAACAGGCGTTGTACGTATCGCAAAGAAGCTTCTCGCTGCAAGTAAGGAGGAATCTTCACTTCGCACACTTGAAACAGTTACGGCAAAGGATGTGTTTGATGCTGCAAAGGCAGGAGATCATCTGGCAGTTGAGGCAGTTGAGGTACTTGGAAAGTATCTTGGACTAGTTGTAGCAAATGTGGCACTGACAGTTGACCCAGATGTATTTGTTATCGGCGGCGGTGTGTCAAAAGCAGGTCAGGTACTGATTGATGTGATAACAAAGTATTATCACAAGTTTGCAAAAATTATAGGAGACAACAAAGCAAAGGTTGTTTTGGCAAAGCTTGGAAATGATGCTGGAATCTACGGTGCTGCGAGAATGGTTTTAAAATAAACAGCAATTAAAAAGCCATGGGGACGAATGTTTTTTCATCCTCATGGCTATATAAAAGTTTGAGGAGAATTGAAAGAGAAAAACATGAAAGAAAACAAATGGAAAAAATTTGCACGCTACTATAAGCCATATTTGGGCAGCTTTGCAGCAGATATGTTTTTTGCTATTCTGGGAGCAGCTGTAACGCTTATTATCCCGATGGTAGTGCGCTATATCACGGGCACAGTTATCTATGAAGAGCCAGATAAGGCGATGAAGGATATTGCTGTGCTAGCAGTCGTTATGATTGCTTTAGTTGCAGTCGAATTTGTCTGTAACTATTTTATTGCAACAGTAGGCCACAACATGGGTGCAAAGATGGAAACAGATATGAGAACAGAAATCTTTGACCATTACCAGAAATTGTCTTTTAGCTTTTTTGATAATCAAAAGGTTGGACAATTGATGTCAAGAGTAACAAACGATTTGTTTGACATTAGTGAACTGTTTCATCATGGACCAGAGGATGTAGTGATTTCACTTATCAAATTTATTGGAACCATGGTGATTTTATTAAATATTCATAGTGGTTTGGCGCTTTGTGCGGCAGCGAGCCTTCCGTTTATGCTTGTGTTTGCTTATGTATATAATGGAAAATTAAAAAGAGCATTCAAGAGAAATCGTGATCGTATTGCTGATATTAATGCACAGCTTGAGGACAGCCTTTCAGGTGTACGTGTTGTCAAAAGCTTCGGAAATGAAGACGCTGAGATGGGTAAGTTCCAGAGTGGAAATAATGCCTTTTTGGAGAGTAAAAAGTCAGCGTATAAAATAATGGGTATTTATAACTCTGGTATGGGTGTTTTTACAACATTAGTTACCATAGTGGTAGTAGTTGCCGGCGCTGTATTTTTGACAAATAAGACTTTAGAAGTTGCTGATCTTGTAACCTTTATGCTGTATATCAATAACTTCACCGATCCGATTAAGCGTCTTGTAAGCTTTACGGAGCAGTTTCAAAATGGAGCTTCAGGATATGAGCGTTTCCTTGAGATTATGAATGTAGAGCCAGATATAGTTGATGATAAGCACGCTGTAGATGTTGGAACACTTCAGGGAGATATCTCTTTTAAGAATGTCATGTTCCATTATGTTGATACTGATACAAATGTATTGTCAAACTTGACACTTGATATTAAGGCAGGAGAATACGTGGCACTTGTGGGTTCCTCCGGTGCAGGAAAGACAACAATGTGCAGCCTTATTCCTCGTTTTTATGATGTAACATCAGGAGAAATTGATATTGATGGTATGGATATTCGAAAGATGACGCAAAAGAGTCTTCGAAGAAACATAGGAATTGTACAGCAGGATGTCTATTTGTTTGCAGGTACAGTAAAAGACAATATACGTTATGGAAAGCCGGATGCAACAGATGAAGAAATAATTGCAGCTGCAAAAAATGCCAATGCGCATGAATTTATTATGCAGCTTCCAGATGGTTATAATACTGATATCGGACAGCGAGGCGTGAAGCTTTCAGGCGGTCAAAAACAGCGTTTGTCATTGGCGCGCGTATTCTTGAAAAATCCGCCAATTTTGATCTTTGATGAGGCAACATCAGCACTCGATAACGAAAGCGAGAAAATCGTACAGGATTCTCTTGAACATCTGGCAAAAAATCGTACCACACTTGTAATTGCACACCGTCTCTCAACAATCAGAAATGCAAAGCGCATCCTTGTATTAACAGAAGATGGCATAGCAGAAGAGGGAACCCACGATGAACTCATGGCAAAGAACGGAGTATACGCAAACTTCTACCATATCCAGGGTGTGACCGCGTAAATTGCGAAACCATTACACCGAAGGGCTTTAGTAATCTGAATCCGTAAACCAGAAAAAACAACTGGATTTTTTTGTAAAGGTATGATAAACTTTTAAATAGTTCTTGCAAGGCTGATAAGTCTGCAAAGGAAAGGTGGTATACGATGAGTCAGAAAAAAGTAGACGAGTATAAGAATTATAAGAAAAACCGCCGTGAGAATATCAAAAAGGAAAAACGCAAGGAGCGTCTGACTATGGCAGCCATGTGGGGCGCAGTTGTAGTGTTTATCGCATGTGTAGGAGGTGCGATGGGCGTTTCTATCTACAACAAGTATCAGGCAAAGCAGGCGGCACTTCCAACTTACGGTTCCACAAGTTTTATTCTTTCTGATATGGCAGGCATTCAGAAAGATGATACAGAAGACAAGACACAAAGCGAGACAGAGAATGAGTCCGAAGAGGCTTCCTCTTTTGAGTCTTCTGAGTCTGAAAGTGCATCTGATGAAGCAGCAGCTTCTGAGGAAGCATCAAATAAGGAGACACTCACCCAGACAGAAAACGAAGAGACAGAGTCCGAGAGTGCAGAAAAATAATCACAAAAAAGGGCTTTGCATGCATATGCGAAGCCTTTTTGCTTTTCACGTAAAATGTGAACAGATGAAAGAAAAATGTGATCTTTGATGACAAAATAGAATTTAGACGAAATATACAAAAAAGAAAACCGGACAAAGAGGAGGCCCCGGTATCTTGAGGGAGATAACCGGGGCGATTATGAAAAACACTATATGCAAAATGGATAAAGAAAAGAAGAAAATTTCTTTTTCTTTATGTATAAAGTATAAAAATTATATATGACTCTAATATGAATATAATGTAAACAAATTGTGAACAATGGAGGCGAAATGATGGAAGAAAAAGAAGAAATGGCAAAGGTTTTTGTAGTAGGTCACAGAAATCCAGATACAGATTCAATTTGCTCAGCAATTTCGTATGCTAATTTAAAAAATACGTCAGATGACGGCAAGCAATATGTTGCCTGCAGGGCAGGACGTGTAAATGAGGAGACAAAATATGTGCTTAATTATTTTGGCATACAGGAGCCAGAGCTGGTTGAGGATGTGAGAACACAGGTCAGAGACATTGATTTTAGAAGAACACCTGGCGTTCAGAGAAATATTTCATTAAAGACGGCATGGCGCATCATGAAGGATGAGCGTGTTGTAACAGTTCCAGTTGTAAACAGAAAGCGTCTTGAGGGTGTTTTAACAGTAAGTGATATTACGGACTCATTTATGGAAGCATATGACAGTGAGATTTTATCAACGGCACATACGCGCTACTGTAATATCGTAGATACACTTGAGGGTACGCTTCTTATTGGAGATGAGAAAGCTTACTACACAAAGGGAAAGGTTCTTGTTGCGGCGGCAAACCCAGATTTGATGGAAAGTTATATCAGTAAGCACGACTTAGTTATTCTTGGAAATCGCTACGAGTCGCAGCTTTGTGCAATTGAAATGGAAGCAGACTGCATTGTTGTCTGCGAGGGTGCACCAGTATCTTTAACAATTAGAAAGCTTGCTCAGGAGCGTGGATGTACAGTTATAAGCACACCATTTGATACCTTTACTGCAGCACGTTTTATTAATCAGAGTATGCCAATCAGTTATTTTATGAGGCGTGATCATCTTATTACATTTGAAGAGGATGAGTTTATAGACGATATTCGCGATACAATGGCATCTGTTCGTCATCGTGATTTTCCAATCATTAATAGCCAGGGACAGTATCTAGGCACCATTTCCCGTAGAAATCTTCTCGGTGCCAAGAAAAAGCAGGTAATTCTTGTAGATCATAACGAGAGCGGTCAGGCTGTGCGTGGTATTCAGGATGCACAGATTCTAGAGATCATTGACCATCATCGTCTTGGTACGATTGAGACGATGACACCAGTATATTTCAGAAATCAGCCGCTTGGCTGTACAGCAACGATTATTTACCAGATGTATCAGGAACAGGGGGTTGAGCTTACAAGAGAAATTGCAGGACTTCTTTGTGGTGCCATCATTTCTGATACTCTGCTGTTTCGTTCTCCGACATGTACAGCGATTGATCGCATGGTAGCAGAGAAGCTTGGAATGATTGCAAAAATTGATCTGGAAAGTTTTGCAAAGGAAATGTTTGCAGCCGGAAGCAATTTAAAGAATAAGACAGAGGAGCAGATTTTCTTCCAGGATTACAAGCGCTTTACAATGGAATCATTAGAGGTTGGAGTTGCCCAGATTAGTTCAATGAATCCAGATGAGCTGTCAGAACTGTGCACACGCATGCCAGCCTATCTTGAGAAGGCAGCAGAACAGCAAAAGGTGGATATGATCTTTATGATGCTGACTAGCATTATAGATGAAAGCACAATACTTCTGTGCTATGGAAAAAATTGCGAAAAGATCGTTCAATATGCATTTACAAAACAGCTGACAGATGGAAAGGTTGAACTGCCGGGCGTTGTATCAAGAAAGAAGCAGCTTGTACCAGCTTTAATGACAGGCATTCAGATGATGATGCAGTAAATATGATCATGATTTTTATAAACTTTATTAAGAAAAATAGACAGACAAAAAAGAAAGTGAGAAAATAATGAGCAAACAAATTTGGAGACCTGGCAATATGCTTTATCCGGTACCTGCCGTTCTTGTAAGTGTTGCAGACAGTGCAGGAAATGATAATTTAATTACGATTGCATGGACTGGAACAGTGTGTTCTGATCCGGCAATGACTTATATTTCCGTTAGAAAAGAGCGTTATTCACATCATATGTTAAAGGAAAACAAGGAATTTGTAATAAATCTCGTGTCAAAGGAAATTTGCCGGGCAGCAGATTTTTGTGGTGTGCGCTCTGGCTGTGATCTGGACAAGTTTGAGGCGACAGGTTTGACAAGAGAAAAGGCTTCTACAGTTAATGTTCCTCTTGTAAAGGAAAGTCCTGTTAATATTGAGTGCAAGGTGACGCAGGTGCTTGAGCTTGGCAGCCATGATATGTTTCTGGCAAAGGTTACGGCTGTGCAGGTTGATGAGTCACTGCTTGACGAAAAGGGAAAGCTTGATTTAAATAAGGCACACCTTGTCGCATATTCACATGGAGAGTATCAGACATTTGACAACATCCTTGGAACCTTTGGCTATAGCGTGAAGAAGAAAGACAAAAAGGAAAAAAAGAAGCACTGACGAAAAAAAGTTCGAGTGACAATAGCTGTCAGTTACTAATTCCAAACGCATGTTTTAGAAAAATATTACAAAATTGTTACATGAATATGTCCCTTTTGCAATAAAAGTCATAAAGTTATTTAGAAGAGGTTTACAAAGGCGAAAAGTATGTTATAATGAAACAGACTTGATAAAATAGGCAAGTCATAATCAGGTTTAATTCGTCATAATGCACGAAACGCTTATAGCTTAAAATAAATGTAACTAAAAATCAAAGACAAAGATAAGCTGAATTGCCAATAAAACCAAGTGGCAGAACAGACAATATTAGTTTGATGTCTGTCATGAGGTTTTTGCTTCATGCCGGTATTTTCAGCCTGTCAGACTCCAAACATACCGATTATTGATTGGAACGGGAGATAGAAATATATGGAACAATATGTAATAAAAGGCGGGAATCCGTTGGTGGGCGACGTTGTTATTGGCGGTGCCAAAAATGCAGCGCTTGGCATACTGGCTGCAGCGATCATGGCAGATGAGTTTGTAACAGTTACAAACCTTCCGGATGTAAAGGATGTAAATATCCTTCTGGAGGCAATCAGTGAGACAGGTGCGGCAGTAGTACGCGATGAACGCCATACCGTCAGATTAAATGGAAAAACAATCGGAAGCTGTGTTGTAGATAACAGCTATGTAAAGAAGATGAGAGCATCATATTACCTTCTTGGTGCGCTTTTAGGAAAGTATCACCATGCAGAGGTTGCCCTTCCGGGTGGATGCAATATCGGAAGCCGTCCGATTGATCAGCATTTAAAGGGATTTCGTGCTCTTGGCGCAACTGGAAAGATCAGCAATGGTATGATTATTGTTGACGCAAAAAAGTTGGTTGGTGCGCGTATTTATTTCGATAAGGTATCAGTAGGTGCGACGATTAATGTTATGCTGGCTGCTACGTTGGCAGAGGGGCGTACAGTTCTTGAAAATGTTGCCAAGGAACCTCATATTGTAGATGTTGCGAATATGTTGAACAGTATGGGGGCTAATATTAAGGGTGCCGGTACTGATGTGATTCGTATTGAAGGTGTGAAGAAGCTTCATGGAGCTGAGTACAGCGTTATTCCTGATCAGATCGAGGCAGGAACATTTATGATGGCTGCAGCAGCTACAAGAGGTGATATAACTGTTAAAAACGTTATTCCAAAGCATTTAGACTGCTTAAGCTCTAAGCTTCGTGAGATAGGCTGTGAGGTTTCTGAGTTTGATGATGCTGTACGTGTTGTCTGTAAAGAGAGACTTCATGCAACATCAGTAAATACACTGCCATATCCAGGTTTCCCGACAGATATGCAGCCGCAGATGTCAGTTGTACTGGCACTTGCTCGCGGTACTAGCGTTGTGACAGAGAGTATTTTTGATAATCGTTTCCGCTATGTGGATGAGCTTATTCGCATGGGTGCAAGCATTCAGGTGGAGAGCAACATCGCAATCATAAATGGAATCGAGCAGTTTTCAGGTACATCAGTTACAGTGCCAGATCTTCGTGCCGGTGCAGCGCTTGTTATTGCAGGCTTGGCAGCACAGGGTGTAAGTGTGCTTGAGGACATCGTATACATTAAAAGAGGCTATGAAGATTTTGCAGAAAAGCTCACTAGCCTTGGCGGTATCATCGAGGAAGTGGAGACAGAGAAGGATATCCAGCGTTTTCGCCTGAAAAATGGCACAACTAATTGGTGATCGTTGATTTATAAACAACAAAGAAAAAATAAAAAAAACACTTGCTTTTTGATGCAAACAGGGTTATAATCCCATTTGCAAAAAAGAATACCCCCTTATTCAGAGTGATGGAGATACATAGGATCAGTGAAGTCACGGCAACCCCTTGCAAAAGGAAGGTGCCAACCTGAGCGAGCAGGCATTGCCTGCAGTCGAACAATAAGAGGTGAACGGATAAATAGAATGTTGTCGGTCCGCCCCTTAAGGGCGGACTTTTTTAGCGCAAGCAATTCACACGTCACGTTAGTTTTGAAAATGTGCATCCGTGAATTGCGCATATATAAGATACGAAAGAGAGGAAAATTTATGGCACATTATTTATTTACATCTGAATCTGTAACAGAAGGACATCCAGACAAGGTCTGCGATCAGATCTCTGATGCAGTATTAGACGCAATGCTCGAGCAGGATCCGATGAGCCGTGTTGCATGCGAAACATGTACTACAACTGGTCTTGTTATGATTATGGGTGAGATCACCACAAATGCATATGTTGATATCCAGAAGGTAGCAAGAGATACTATCAGAAAGATTGGTTATACCGATGCTGAATATGGCTTTAGCGCAGACAGCTGTGCGGTTATGACAGTTCTTGACGAGCAGTCTACTGATATCGCAATGGGTGTTGATAAGTCTCTTGAGGCAAAAAATGGTGAGGATAAGGACGATTTGGATACAGGAGCTGGTGATCAGGGTATGATGTTTGGTTATGCAAGCAACGAAACACCAGAGCTTATGCCATATCCGATTTCTCTGGCACATAAGCTGGCACGCAGACTGACAGAGGTTCGTAAGAATGGAACATTGTCTTATTTAAGACCAGACGGCAAGACTCAGGTTACTGTTGAGTATGATGAGAATGATAAGCCGGTACGTCTTGATGCTGTTGTTCTTTCTACTCAGCATGATCCGGATGTAACACAGGAGCAGATCCGTGAGGATATCAAAAAGTATGTATTTGACGAGGTAATTCCAGCAGAGTTGGTAGATGAGAAGACTAAGTTTTTCGTAAATCCAACAGGTCGTTTTGTTATCGGCGGACCACAGGGTGACAGCGGTCTGACAGGAAGAAAGCTGATCGTTGATACATATGGCGGTATGGCAAGACACGGCGGCGGTGCTTTCTCAGGAAAGGACTGCACAAAGGTAGACCGTTCAGCATCATACGCAGCACGTTATGTTGCAAAGAATATTGTAGCAGCAGGTCTTGCACAGCGTTGTGAGATCCAGGTTTCCTATGCAATTGGTGTTGCACATCCGACATCTATCATGGTAAATACATTTGGAACAGGTGCAGTAGAGGATTCAAAGCTTGTTGAGATTATCCGTGAAAACTTTGATCTTCGTCCGGCTGGAATCATTAAGATGCTTGATCTGAGACGTCCGATCTACGCTCAGACAGCAGCATATGGTCACTTCGGCAGAACTGATATTGATCTTCCGTGGGAGAAGACTGATAAGGCAGAAGCGCTGAAGAAGTATCTGGCATAAGATGGCAGGATACAGCAATCAGAAGGTGTTCATTCTGTACGAGGATGAACACCTTCTCGTAGTAAAAAAGCCTTTTGGCATTGAATCACAGCGTGGAAAAAGCTTTGCAATGGATCAAGAAAGTCTTCTTCGCGGTTATTTGTCCTCAAAAACAAAGACAGATAATCCATATCTGGCTGTCGTACACAGATTAGATCGTCCTGTAGCCGGTGTGATGGTCTACGCAAAGACAAAAAAAGCTGCGGCAGATCTAAGTGCACAGCTGCAGACAGAAAATTTTTCAAAAAAATATGAAGCTGTCGTAAGTGGAATAGTACCAGCATGTGAGGGCAGGCTGGAGGATTATTTAACGGCAGACAAGCGAACAGGTACAACATCAGTATCAAGTAAGGCAGATCCATTGGCAAAAAAAGCCGTTTTAACATGGAAAGAGATTGCAAGAGAAGAAGTAAAATCAGGTGAGATATTATTGCCATATGCAAGCAGTCCCTCACCAGAGGGTGGGTGGCATTTTTTGTCTATTGTGCTTGAGACGGGGCGTCATCACCAGATTCGTGCACAGCTTTCTCATGCGGGGATGCCTATAGCAGCAGATGTGCGTTATGGCGGTGCAAAGGTGTATGGACCACGCGGTGCAATCGCTTTATGTGCAGCACAATTGTCATTTCGGCATCCGATAACAGGAAAATACTTGACATTTTCCTGGAATGATGATACCAATATAACAGCAGTTAATGGAAGGTGATCAGACATAACTGCGGTCAGACTAATTGTTGAGGAGATACGATTATGAAGAAGGTTGTAAAGTTTGGCGGAAGCTCTCTGGCCAGCGCAGAACAGTTCACAAAGGTAAAAGACATCATTTGCAGCGACATCGACAGACGTTATGTGGTTCCATCTGCACCGGGAAAGCGTTTTTCTGGTGACACTAAAGTAACTGATATGCTCTATACATGTTATGCAGCTGCAGAGCAGGACGAAGATTTTTCTGATAAGCTTGCTAAAATTCAGGCAAGATACAATGAAATCATTAACGGTCTTGGACTAACCCTTTCACTTGACACGCAGTTTGAGGAGATTGCGTCAAAGTTTGCAGCAAAAGCTGGAAAGGAATACGCAGCCTCCCGTGGTGAATACTTAAATGGTATTATTATGGCAAACTATCTTGGATATGAGTTTGTAGATGCAGCAGAGGTTATTCGTTTTAATCATGATGGTTCCTTTAATGCAGCTGTCACAAACAAGATTATGTCTAAGCGTCTTGAGAAAGTAGAGCGTGCCGTAATTCCAGGATTTTTTGGTGCAGAGGAGGATGGCACCATTAGAACATTCTCAAGAGGCGGTTCTGATATAACTGGTTCTATCGTTGCAAGAGCCGTAAATGCTAATCTGTATGAGAACTGGACAGATGTTTCAGGCTGTATGGTAGCAGATCCGCGTATCATTAGAAATCCGGAGCCAATTACAACAATCACTTATAAGGAGCTTCGTGAGCTTTCTTACATGGGAGCTTCCGTTCTTCATGAGGATGCAATATTCCCAGTACGTCAAGCAGGTATTCCGATCAATATCAAAAATACAAATTCACCGGAAGACAGAGGAACTATGATTGTAGAAAAGACCTGCCATGTGCCGAAGTATACAATTACTGGTATTGCAGGAAAGAAGGACTTTGTGGCAATCAATATCGAGAAAGATATGATGAATGCAGAGATCGGCTTTGGAAGAAAGGTACTGGAAGCTTTTGAAAAATATGGTATTTCCTTCGAGCATATGCCAAGTGGTGTTGATACCATGACTGTTATTGTACATCAGAGCGAGTTTGAGGAGAAAGAGCAGAAGGTATTGACAGAAATCAAGCATCTGGTTCACCCGGATGTGCTTGACCTTGAACCGGATATCGCTCTTATTGCAATTGTAGGACGTGGTATGAGAGAGGCAAGAGGAACAGCAGGACGCATCTTCTCAGCGTTAGCTCATGCAAAGGTAAATGTAAAGATGATTGATCAGGGTTCTAGCGAGATCAACATCATCGTTGGTGTAAAAAATTCCGAGTTTGAGACAGCAATCAAAGCAATTTATGATATTTTTGTAGTTTCTCAGCTCTAAATTGGTTGACAAATCAAATTTTGTTTTGTAAGATAGAACCATTCAGATTATAAATCTGCATGGTGCAATGAAGAAGAATAGTACTTTCAGGCGGTTTCACAGAGAGTATGCGGTTGGTGAGAGCATACAAATGCGCGGGAACGAACCTACTTTGGAGCATTCCAGGAAACTGGACGCAGCCAAGCGTTACAGGCATAAAAAAGAGAAAACCGCATGGTTTTAATAAGGGTGGTACCGCCGAAGCAAAGAATGATTTGGTCCCTTGTCAGTAAAAATTGCTGACAGGGGACTTTCCTATTATCCACCCGAATCAAAAATGGAGGTTAACATGGCAAAGGAAAAGAAATTAGTAGAAGCAATCACTTCAATGAATGAAGATTTTGCACAGTGGTATACAGACGTTGTAAAGAAAGCTGAGCTGTGTGATTATACAAGCGTAAAGGGATTTATGGCAATCAAGCCATATGGTTATGCAATCTGGGAGAATATCCAGCATGAACTTGACAGACGTTTTAAGGCAACTGGTGTACAGAACGTGGCAATGCCAATGTTTATTCCAGAGAGTCTTCTTGACAAGGAAAAGGATCATGTAGAAGGCTTTGCACCAGAGGTAGCCTGGGTTACTCATGGTGGACTGACCGAGCTGCCAGAGCGTATGTGTGTACGTCCGACTTCTGAGACATTATTCTGTGATTTTTATTCCAGAGACATTCATTCTTATCGTGATCTGCCGCGCGTATATAATCAGTGGTGTTCAGTTGTTCGTTGGGAGAAGGAGACTCGTCCATTTTTAAGAACAAGAGAGTTCTTATGGCAGGAGGGTCATACTGCTCATGCAACTGCAGAGGAGGCTGAGGAAAGAACAATCCAGATGTTAAATGTTTACGCTGATTTCTGTGAGGAAATACTGGCTATTCCTGTTCTTAAGGGTGTTAAGACTGATAAGGAGAAGTTTGCAGGTGCTGTATCTACTTATACCATCGAGGCTCTTATGCATGATGGAAAGGCTTTACAGTCTGGAACGAGCCACAACTTTGGAGACGGCTTTGCAAAGGCATTTGATGTAACCTTTGCAGATAAGGATAATAAGATTAAGCATGTTTACCAGACTTCATGGGGTATGACAACACGTATCATCGGTGCGTTAATCATGGTTCACGGAGATGACAGCGGTCTTGTTCTTCCACCAAGAATTGCTCCGACTCAGGTAACAGTTATTCCGATTGCAGCTCATAAGGAAGGTGTTATGGATAAGGCATATGCACTTAAGGAAGAGTTAGCAAAGAACTTCAGAACAACTATCGATGATTCTGATAAGGGACCAGGCTTTAAATTTGCAGAGGCAGAGATGCGTGGTATTCCGGTTCGTATCGAGGTAGGTCCGAAGGATATCGAGGCAGGACAGGCAGTAATTGTTCGCCGTGACACAAGAGAAAAGATCACCGTAAGCTTTGAGGAACTGTCAGCGAAGGTAGGTGAGATTCTTGAGACTATGCAAAAGGAAATGCTTGAGAGAGCAAGAGCACATAGAGATGCTCACACCTATACAGCAACAAATTATGAAGAGTTTAAGGATATTCTTGCAAATAAGCCAGGTTTTGTAAAGGCTATGTGGTGCGGTGACCGCGCATGTGAGGATAAGGTAAAGGAAGAGCTGTCAGCAACAAGCCGCTGCATGCCGTTTGAGCAGGAAGAGCTTTCTGACGTATGTGTATGCTGCGGAAAGAAAGCAAAGAAAATGGTTGTATGGGGCAAAGCATATTAATTTGCAACTATTCAGAGCCATGCAAAATTGCTTTCTGTGAATGCTTGCATTCAGACAGAATAGCAATTTTATATGGCGAGGTAACCACATGAGCAAAATAGAAGCATCGAAGATGCGATTTTGCGAATGGGGTTCTGAGTAGTTACTTTAATTGTGAAAAAAAATATAGAAGATACAGTAAAGATGTGTTACTATAGTATCATGCCAACGGGGGCAACAAGTTTGCCCCCACTGTCAAAATAGTAGGTTAGTAAACTAAAACATGAGTTAGCCGCCAGATAGCAGAGTAATCAGTTGGAAAGGAAACATCAGTATGTCGAAATATTCAAAGGAAGATATTTTACGCATGGTAGATGAGGAGGACGTTGGATTTATACGTCTGCAGTTTACAGATGTGTTTGGAACCGTAAAGAATATTGCAGTTACAGCAGGACAGCTAGAGCAGGCACTTAATAATGAATGTTCATTTGATGGCTCTGGCATTGACGGATTTGTGCGAATCGAAGAGGATGACATGTACTTGTATCCAGATTTGGATTCGTTTGAGATCTTTCCATGGAGACCTCAGACAGGCAAGGTTGCCCGTCTGATTTGTGATATCCATAAGTGTGATGGAACGCCATTTGAGGGGGATAGCCGTTATATATTAAAGCGGGTTATACGTGAGGCAGCCAAGATGGGAATTTATCCTTATATTGCCCCAGAATGTGAATTTTGTCTGTTTCCATATGATACAGACGGAGAGGTGATGCTGCAGACGCAGGGACATGGATCTTATTTTGATGTTGCACCGCTTGATACAGGTGAGAATGTCAGAAGAGATATTATTCTTGCACTTGAGGATATGGGAATTGATGTCAGAAGTTCCTATCATGAGCATTCACCTTATCAGCATGAGATTGATTTGCAGCCAGTGAATGCGCTTGCAGCAGCCGATAATATAGTGACATTTCGCATGACATGCAAAACTATTGCCAGCCGTCATGGACTGCATGCAACATTTATGCCAAAGCCGATGAATGACTCAGATGGCTGCGGTATGCATCTTAAGATGACGCTTATGGATTTAGAAGGCAATAACATTTTGTCCGATCCAGCTGATTCATATGGACTTAGTGAGCTTGGCTATCATTTTATGGCAGGTATCATGGCACATGTAAGAGGATTGACAGCAGTAACAAATCCGCTTGTAAATTCCTATAAGCGCATTGTTCCGGGAAATGAAGCACCGGCCTATATTGTATGGTCATCAGGCAATCGCTCACCATTAATCAGCGTTCCAAGAACATCTGCAAAGGATATGCATATTGAGCTTAGAAACCCTGACCCTTGTGTAAATTCCTATCTGGCATTTGCTGGTATCATTGCAGCAGGTCTTGAAGGAATTAAAAAGGGCTTAATGCCACAGGCAGCAACAGAATTAAATATTTATCGCCTCAGTGAAGAAGAGTGTGAGAAGCTGAATTTAAAGCGTCTGCCAAAGAGTTTATCAGAGGCAGTGGAGGAAATGGAAAATGATCCTCTTGTTATGAAGACGCTTGGCGAGTATATTTCCGGCAAATATGTTCGTGCAAAAAGGCGTGAGGTAAGTCAGTATCAGGCTTATGTAACTGATTGGGAAACCCGGCAGTATCTAAACAAGTATTAAGTGTAAATATTTTGATGTAACAGATACTGCAGCACGAAAATGTTATGTGTAAAAGGGGGAATCTCAGTGACAAATGTGATAGTGGCATTTCCCAAGCCGGAGGATGCAAAAAGTATCCGAAATATTTTAGTGAAAAATGGATTCCCCGTTGTTGCTGTCTGTACCTCGGGTGCTCAGACACTTCAATATGCCGATGATCTGCATAATGGAGTAGTTGTGTGCGGATACCGATTGACCGACATGATCTATAGTCAGCTTAGGGAGGATTTGTCGGAACAATTTGATATGCTGCTTCTTGCTTCAAGGCGGTTTACAAGTGAGGTAGATGATAAAAGGATTAGATGCGTAGCTATGCCGCTTAAGGTGCATGAGCTGCTTGCAAGTGTTGATGCGGCTGTAGAAGAAAGTGAGCTGCGAAAGAAAAAAGCACGTCAGCAGCCAAAACAGCGAAATGTGTTTGATAAGCAGCAGATTATGCTTGCAAAGGATCTTTTGATGAAGCAAAAGGGCATGACAGAGGAAGAAGCACATCGTTATCTGCAAAAAAGCAGTATGGCAAACGGGGTAAATATGATAGAGACAGCCCAGATGGTACTTTCCATATTGGGGAAAAATGTATAAGCCGTAACGGCGGAAAGAGGAGAAGAATGGCAAGAGTAAATGAAAATTATCTGAAGCTTCCGGGAAGCTATCTGTTTTCAAAAATTGGAAAGAAAGTAGCTGCTTACAGTGCAGCAAATCCAGATAAGAAGATTATCCGTTTAGGAATTGGTGATGTAACACAGCCAATTGCACCATCTATTATCGAAGCTACACATAAGGCAGTAGAGGAGATGGGTCATGCAGAGACTTTTCACGGCTATGCACCAGATCTTGGATATGAGTTTCTTCGCAGCGCCATTGCAAAGGAATATAAGGACAGAGGCTGCCATGTAGACATCGACGAAGTATTTGTTTCTGACGGTGCGAAGTGTGATTGCGGAAATATTCAGGAAATCTTTGCGGCAGACAGTGTTATTGCTGTATGTGACCCTGTTTACCCTGTATATGTTGACAGTAATGTTATGGCAGGACGCACTGGCGTTTACGATCCAAAGACCGAGACATGGAGCAATGTTATTTACATGCCGTGTACACAGGAAAACAATTTCACGCCGGCACTGCCAGAAAAGACACCAGATCTGATTTATCTTTGCTATCCGAATAACCCAACAGGAAGTGTTATCACAAAGGATGAGCTTCAGAAGTGGGTTGACTATGCAAATGAGAAGGGTTCAGTTATCATCTACGACGCAGCCTATGAAGCTTACATTTCAGAAGAAAATATTCCACATTCCATCTATGAGTGTGAAGGTGCAAGAACATGTGCAATTGAGCTTAGAAGCTTTTCTAAGAATGCCGGATTTACAGGAATGCGTCTTGGCTTTACTGTAATCCCGAAGGAATTGATGTGTGATGGTGTTGCACTTAATCCATTGTGGGCAAGACGTCATGGAACTAAGTACAACGGTGCTCCGTATATCATTCAGCGTGCAGGAGAGGCAGTTTACACTCCTCAGGGACAGGCTGAGCTTAAGGCACAGATTGATTATTACATGAATAACGCAAAAATGATCTTAACAGGTTTAAAGAGCGCAGGCTACAGCGTATCAGGAGGCGTAAATGCACCATACATTTGGTTAAAGACACCAGACGGCATGACAAGCTGGCAGTTCTTTGATTACCTGCTTGAGACTGTCAATATCGTAGGTACACCAGGATCAGGCTTTGGACCAAGCGGAGAGGGATACTTCCGTCTGACTGCATTTGGAAGTGCCGAGAATACTAAAGAGGCAATTGAGAGAATTGTAAAGATGTGATTTAACAGTTCACACGTCATGGCAGATTCATGAAATCCCATGCTTGCATGAGGATTTTGTGAATCAACATGACGAGGTGGACGCCCGTTCATGAACAAAACAAAGCTGCGCGCGTACTTTGTTCGCGCTTTGCAGCGGCGCACAGAATGTGCGGTTTTGTGAATGGCGTCCGTGGACTGTTAAAAATTAGAAAGAGGAAGGGCTGCTTTGTATGGAAGAATATCGTGTAAAAAAAGTAAACGAAATCAAACAGACAAGCATTACAGTTCATGTGCCCGGATCAAAAAGTATTACAAACAGGGCGCTGCTTTTAGCAGCGCTCGCAAAAGGAGAGAGTGCGCTTTCGGGCGTGCTCTTTTCTGATGATTCGAGACATTTTTTGGACTGTGTGCAAAAGCTTGGAATAGAAACAAAGGTAGAAGAGGATAACTGTAATGTTACTGTAAATGGTCATGGAGGACAGGTACCGGCAAAAGATGCCGCTATATATGTCGGAAGCGCCGGAACAGCAGCGCGCTTTTTAGCAGCATTTCTGGGGCTGTCAGAGGGAACTCACTATATGGATGCATCTGCACAGATGAGAAAGCGCCCTATGGGACCCCTTTTAAAGACGCTGACTGGCATCGGAGCATCATTTTTGTTTGAGGGACAGGATGGTCATTTTCCGTTTGAAGTGACAGGTGCAGGGCTGCTTATTGATGATAGTGACAATGAGAAAAAGCGTATTGATGTCAGCGTTAATATTAATGACAGCAGCCAGTTTTTAAGTGCACTGCTTATCTCACTTGGCGCATATGCAGGAGAGTCTGTAATTAGGGTAGAGGGAACTCATGGCATGGCTTATATCGACATGACGGTGCGTATGATGGAGCAGTTTGGAATAAAGGTACAGTCTGAGAATGGTGTGTACAAAATTGCTAAGCAGGGCGGTTATCAGGCAAAGAAGTATGATATAGAGCCAGATGTATCTGCTGCATGTTATTTTTATGCCATGGCAGCACTTCTTGGCATATCAGTTACAGTTTCTGGTGTGCATGAAGAATCACTGCAGGGAGATGTTGAATTTGTTCATATTCTTGAAAAAATGGGCTGTATCTGTGAAGATACACCAGAGGGAATCTGTGTGAGCAAACCAGCAAACGGTATCTTAAAAGGTGTGGATGTAAATATGCACAGCTGCTCAGATCAGGCTATTACATTGGCGGCAATTGCACCATTTGCTGATACACCGACTACCATACGTGGAATCGCGCATATCCGCTTACAGGAAAGCAATCGCATAGCGGCAATATGTACAGAGCTAACACGCATGGATATTCGCTGCGAGGAAGGCGAAGATAGTATCACGATATGGCCAGGAACGCCAAAGCCGGCACTGATCCAGACTTATGACGATCACCGCATGGCAATGGGCTTTAGCCTTGTAGGACTGCGCGCAGAGGGAATAGTCATCAACGATCCGATGTGCTGTAAAAAGACATTCGAGCATTATTTTGATGTGCTTGATGAGATTGTTGAAAAAATACAGATGTGAAACACATTGATATGAAAAAAGTTAATTAGTTTATCCGCGAACTGTAACAAAAACCGCCCATAGTTGATTCTATGGGCGGTAAATTTTTTTAGAAAGTAGATTATGGTCTGTTATGAAGATCAATATATTCCTTTTGTGTGCTAAGTGGCTTGTAAGCAGGACGTATGATCTTATCTCCAGTGATCAGCTCTTCCATGCGGTGTGCACTCCAACCAACAATACGTGCCATTGCAAAAAGCGGTGTAAACAGCTCCTCTGGGATGCCGAGCATACTATAAACAAAGCCACTGTAGAAGTCTACATTTGCGCATACGCCTTTGTAGATTGTGCGGCGCTTTGAAATTAAATCAACAGCAAGCTGCTCTACATTGGAATAAAGCTGATAATCATCCATGAGTCCTTTTTCTTCTGCAAGATCCTTGACAAAACCCTTAAAAATCTGTGCTCTTGGGTCAGAAACAGAGTAGACAGCATGTCCCATACCATAGATCAGACCCTTCTTATCAAAGGCTTCTTTGTTTAAAAGCTGACTTAAATAGAATACGATTTCATCTACATCTGATGTATCTTTTACATGCTTTTTAAGATCTTTCATCATCTGCTGAACCTTGATGTTGGCACCACCATGCTTTGGACCTTTAAGAGAACAAAGTGCAGCAGCCATAACGGAGTATGTGTCGGAGCCAGAAGAAGTGACAACGCGTGTGGTAAAGGTGGAGTTATTTCCGCCGCCATGCTCCATGTGAAGGACAAGTGCAATATCAAGAACAAGTGCTTCCAATTTTGTAAATTTCTTATCAGGACGAAGCATGCGAAGAATATTTTCAGCCGTAGACAAGGACATGTCAGGTCTGTGGATGTAAAGACTCTTATTTCTTTCATAATGAGAATACGCACGATAGCCGTAGACAGCTAGCATTGGAAATTCACTGATCAGCATCAAACACTGACGAAGTACATTGGAGAGACTGGTGTCATTAAGTGTATCGTCATAGCTTCCAAGTGTAAGAACACTTCGCGTCATGGAATTCATAATATCCTTTCCAGAAGCTTTCATAATAACATCGCGCACAAAATTAGTTGGGAGTCTGCGTAAGGAAGCGAGAAGCTCAGTAAATTCTGCCAGTTCTTTTTCATCAGGAAGTTTGGAGAATAGAAGGAGATAGGTGGTTTCTTCAAAGCCAAAACGTTTTTCTCGTACAAAGCCATTGACAAGATCGTTGATATTATAACCACGGTAGGAAAGTTTTCCTTCCTGAGGATGCTTGTTGCCTTGTTCGTCAAACCAGTAAGCAGATACGTCTGAAATATTAGTAAGTCCAGCGACAACACCGTTGCCAGCCTTATCACGAAGTCCACGTTTTACACCATAAGTATCAAAAAGAGTGGGATCCATTGCGGCATTTTCCAGACACTGTGGAATCATAGATTCAGAAAAAGAAGCTGCTTGTTTTGTTAATGCATTCATAGGTGAGACCTGCCTTTCTGCCGCGGCGGCGGCGCGTATGCGATTATTATAACGATAAAAAAGACACTTGTCAAAGGAATTGTCCCAGATAAGTGTCTTTTTATGTTAATTTTACATCATTTAAATGATTTTTTAATTTTTTTTATTTATTTCTTCCGCAGCAGTACTTATATTTTTTACCGCTTCCACAAGGACACGGATCGTTACGGCCGATCTTCTTATCCTTTACGATGGTAGTAGAAGACTTCTGTTCTTTGTAAAGCTCCTTGCGGCGCTCTGGAGTAAGAAGTGCATCCCACTGAGGAAGGGTATAAAGCCATTCAGCCTTTGCACCAACCATGTTGTAGTACAGCTTTTCTTTATCATAATCTAAAGAGAGCTCAGTTGTCTCATCCATTGTTTCGATTGGGTTTGGCTGCTTCAAACTGTCATTGATGCCATCTAAAATACCAACCATAACCATCTTGTCAATGCCGTATTTTTCAGCCAGCTGCGGGATGGTTCCGGTTACGACTTCGTTATCGGCAAGAAGAGACTCATAAAATCCCTTCTCAATTACAAAATAATGATTCCAGAACTGATTGTACTGTTCCTGAGTCATGTTCTCGTTGTAGGCACTGCCTCTCCACTGCTCAAGTAATGTCATAATAATCCTCCAATTTTTACCGTATTGCACAGGTGCACCAAAAAGGGCACACACAGTCAGTATAGCAGAAAACGTAGATTTTGCAAGGGGTTTGTTTACAATTCACAAGCCAAACAAAAGCATTTTGACGCCTTTTATTAAAGCTGTTTGAGAGACTGCAGTGCATGTTTTGCGAGAATCAGAGTAAAGTGCTCTTTATAGTAACTCTCAGTGCCTGCATTACAGTGGATGCTTTCTGCATGTTCTGACAAAATATTGCATACTTTATTGAATGTTTGAGGAGAGTGATCACCCTTGTGCAGGACAAGATAGTAGCGGTTATGCTGTGGATCCTTATATAAAGAATTGTCAGCATCATATGCACTCTGCAGTGCACGGGATGCGCGGCAGACATCATCAATAGACAAGAATGCATAAACACGGAAGAAATCTGGCTCACTTATATAGGCTGGATCAGTAGGTTCATCATCGAGCTGAGCCTGTTGTTCACATAGGCGTTTAAATTCCTCAATAATTTCATCTGCCTTGGTGTCTCCAAAGGCTGCCTCAATGTCTGCAAAGTCACCAGAGAAATCGTCGTCATCAATTGCTGGTGAAAATTTGGAAAAACGAGTATCAATTTCATCTGGATCTTCAACCTTCGTTATGACAAGAACGAGGTTATCGCCAGACATAGGAACGGCCTCAATCATAAGCGGCATGTTTTCCGCATGGAAATTAAATTCTCTTGAAGCCTGAGAAAGCATTTCCTGAAATAGAGAACGTGCCTTTTCAGAGCCATAGGCAAGTTCGCCAATATTTATATGATGGTTTTGCAGATCAGCCTGTGTTAACGTGCAGCGAATCTGCTTGTCACTTATTTTTTCAATGCGCATTCACTCACATCCTTCCTAATTCAAAATAAAAGGTGTCATGCGTGATTTTTTGCGACACCTCATTAACATGATACACCTATTTTGCACATAATTCAAGAAAAATTTATCGCACGGTAGACTTTATCTAGGGAGCAAGTTGCAGTTCACGCCAGTCAAATATTTACAGCCAAGCCCGAAGGTGAATGGATTTCACGAGGCGGACACTTGAAGCAGGTCTTTCAAAGTAATGTATAATAAGAAAGAACATAAAAGGAACCTGCGGAGTTTGGTCCGCCGACGAAACCATTGCACCGTAGGGCTTTCGTAAAATTACGCGCGAACTGTACGTAATTTTTAAGGAATATTTACAATATGTAGTTTTTTCTTAAAAAAGCGTGAAGATAATTGATTTATTTCGAATTTTAGTATAAGCTGAGAGTAACGGCAGGAAAGCGAGTACCTGCTGTTTGCTGAAAAATGGAACGCACAGACTGGCAGAGTGACAAAGCCCTTGAAAGGGAGGCAATTACGCATAAGACTCAGCACATGACGGCGAACACGGTATATGAATTACATCACACAGATTCGTATAAGAATCATACACATCAGGAAAAGCTGGATGAGAGACAGTTTTCTGGCGTGTTGTCCACTTCAGCAGACAAAAGAGAACGTAAGCCATGTTAAAATAACAAAAGAAACGAGAAAGGCAGATAGGAAATAAACAGCAGGCAGCTGCAGCACCGAACCTCTTATCTGCCTTTGCCACAAACAGAAAAGGAAAAACTTATGGGTGATGAAAAAAATTCTGAAAAGGATTTTGAGAAGGAAAAAAAGAAAAAAATAGAAAAGGAACCAGAAAAACAGACGAAAAAGGCGCCAAAACCGAAAAAAAGGAAGAAAAAAGGAAAAGCAGGATTTTTATTTATACTTCTGATTTTATTGGCAGTGATTGGAGCAGGTGTGTATCTTTTGATTCCGTCAAAGAATCGAGTAAGCCATAATCAATATTTTGGTCTTGAGGATGACAATCAGTATGGACTTATTGTAAATTCCGAGATTGTTGATATTACGAATGGTGCACCGTTTGAGGAAAATGGTGTATGGTATCTTCCGTTTTCTACGCTTTACTATGAGATTAGCGATGCCTTTTATTATGACGGTCTGGCATTATTATATACAGATCCGCTCCAAACATATTCTGCAGCACCGGGAGAAAGCTTTTATACTGATTCAGATGGAATTAAGTATACACTGACATATCAGCCGTGCTATTTTAAAGATGGAAGCTTATGTATTGCGCTTGATTATCTTAAGCTGATGGACTACTCTTATTATACAGTTGACGATACGATGAAGTCCATCTGGGTATTTAATGACTGGAGCGAGCAGCCGCGCGCATCTTTACTGAAAGATACAAAGGCGCGTACACAGGCCGGTATCAAGAATGATATTGTGGCTTCACTGGCTACTGACGATGTTGTTACTGTATTAGAGCAGGGAGCATCCTGGAGTCGCGTACAGACACAGACTGGTCTGGTTGGATATGTGCAGAATAAGATGCTTGGTGAGATTAAGGAGGAGGCAAAGGCTGTTCCAGATGGAAGACCTCTGCCAAAGTATACGAATATCGCAATGGATGAGATGGTTGTGATGGGATGGCATCAAGTATTTAGTGAATCGGGATATAGTCAGCTTGATGATATAATCTCGACAGCAAAGGGCATGAATGTAATTTGTCCAACCTGGTTTACTATTAAGGATAATGATGGAAATATTCAAAATCTGGGTGAAAAGAAATATGTAACAAAAGCGCATAAGGCAGGCCTTCAGGTATGGGTTATGCTTGATGATATTAATATTTCAACAGATGGCCTTCAGGTTTTTGGAACAACTTCACACAGGAAAACATTGATTACAGCTGTGATTGACGCGGTGAAGGAGCTTGGAGCGGATGGCATTAATCTGGATGTGGAAACCATTAAATCTGATGTGGGACCTTCTTACATACAGTTTATCCGTGAACTGTCTGCTGCCTGTCGTAAGGAAAAGCTTGTTCTTTCGGTAGATAATTATTCACCAATGCCGCACACAGCATTTTATGACAGAACACAGCAGGGGCAGGTTGTCGATTATGTTGTTGTCATGGCATATGATGAGCATTATGTAAAAGGACCAGAAGCAGGAAGCACATCTTCTCTTGCATTTGTAAAGCAGTCGGCAGAGCGCACTATAGCCGAGGTACCAAAGGAAAAGGTGATTGTAGGTCTTCCATTTTACAGCAGACTGTGGTGTGAGACACCAGCGGAGAGTGAGTCTGATAAGACTGATAATTCGCAGGTTTTTGTTGATAACAGCGATGGTGCATATGATTCTAAGAACAACAAATATCTGTTAAGCAGCAAAGGTGTCAGCATGGAGGGCGAGAATAACATAATTCGTGAGCATGATCTGAGTCTGACATGGCTTGATGATGTCGGTCAGTTTTACACTGAGTATGAGGAGAATGGTTCGTGGTATCGCCTTTGGGTCGAAGATGAAAATTCCATGGATTTAAAGATGCAGGCGGCATGCTCATATGAGCCGGGAGGCGTTGCATTCTTTAAATTAAATATGGAAAATAAGGAAACGTGGAGCATTATTCGAAAATATACAGATAAGTGATGAATAAGCCATAAGATAAAACGTTCAGGTCAGCAATATATGACCTGAACGTTTTTGTCTTAAGAAGCATTGCAAAATATGGATAAGTATATGGGTAATGTCAATATACTAGAAAAGAGAATGATAAAATATGAGGTCAGTGTGAAACAGACAGCAAAATTTATAATGATGCTTTTGATTCTTTCGCTGGCATATGTAATGCCGGCAGCCACCACAAAAAAGATACAGCAGGTATCTACAGTCCCACAAAAAACAGTAACGGTGATTCTTGATGCCGGACATGGGGCAGATGATTCAGGTAAGGTTGGAATAAACCAGGTGCTTGAAAAAGATATTAATTTGGAGATTGCAAAGTATGTAAAAGAGTTTCTTGAAAATGAAGGAATTAATGTAGTCATGACAAGGGAAGATGACAGTCCACTGTATCAGTCATCAGAACGCAATAAAAAACTTGCAGATATGAAAAAGCGTATTCAGATCATGGTTGACTGTGATGCAGATATAGCAGTGAGCATTCACCAGAATAGTTATACACAGGAATCAGTCAAAGGACCACAGGTGTTTTATTATAAAGATTCAGCAGAAGGAAAAAAGCTTGCTGCAAGTATACAGGAAGCTTTTGATCTTGTAATTGGAGATGAAAATACAAGAACAATAAAGCCAAACGGAGAATATTATCTGCTTGTCCATTCGCCAATGCCTCTTGTGATATGTGAGTGTGGCTTTTTAAGCAATTGGGAGGAAGCAAAGCTTCTTGCAACGCCAGCCTATCAAAAGTCAATAGCAAAAGCAATAGGGCAGGGAATATTAGAATACCTTGCGAATGAAAAGATATTATGATAATATGATACCAGGGTCAAAAGCTCCAAAAGCCGTTCGTGCTTGCACGATTAGGTTTTTGAGCTTGGGACCCGCAAAAACAT